>DASTVU010000350.1:0-4141 GCA_035758935.1 Pyrinomonadaceae bacterium
GAATCTTGATCCTGAGATCGCGAAGACAGAGCCTGATCCGGAGATACAAGATCTGATTCGCGCGAGCGGAGGGTTGAATCTAGGACTAGATTATCTACCGGGATCGGTTATGTTCGATCCGGTCGCGGAAAAACCGGATGCGGATCTCGCTTCGCGGATAGTCTGGTTCGACGCGTACGTCACGAACATCGATCGCACGCCGCGAAATGCGAACATGTTGATGTGGCATCACAGGCTCTGGTTGATCGATCACGGCGCGTCGCTGTACTTTCATCATGCCTGGAAGGATATGGACCAACGCAGCAAGGATCCGTTCGCTTTGATCAAGGACCACATCCTGCTTCCTTTCGCCACCGCGATCGACGCAGCCGACCAGGCAATGACAGAAGTGATCAGTGAAGACGTAATAAAAGGCGTGGTGGACCTTGTGCCTGAAGACTGGATGACGGATAACTCTTTATTTAGTACGACGGCGGAAAACAAACAAGCATACGTCGACTACTTAACGAGGCGTCTTGATGCGCCTCGCACCTTTGTCGAGGAGGCGATTCGTGCCCGATAAATTCAGGTATGACTACGCCGTGATTCGCGTCGTACCAAAAGTGGACCGCGAGGAGTTCATCAACGCCGGTGTGATCGTTTCTTGTCCCGATCTGTCCTTCCTCGAAGCACGCATCAACTTAAATGAGTCGCGGCTACTCGCGCTCGATCCGACAGTCGATCTCGAGCTGGTTAAAAAACACCTGGAAGCTATTCCGACGATTTGTCGCGGCGGCGATGGTGCCGGATCGATCGGACAGTTGCCGCAGCGTCAACGCTTTCACTGGCTCGTCGCTCCACGTAGTACCATTATCCAAACCTCTCCAGTTCACACCGGCAGGTGCGAAGATCCCACCGCAGCGCTGGAACATCTTGTCGCGAAGATGGTCTGATACCAAAGCGCCAACAAGTTGGCGCACTCCAAAGAGGCGTCCTTTTCTCAGCTTCTGTGTATTCCTGAAGTACAGTTAAACCCTTGGCAGGTTAGAGTGAAGCACTCTTTTAGCGAGGCGTAAAAGTTGCTAGTCATCAGGGAGAGGAGGGAACGATGGAAGCAACAAGAGTTACTGTAGATGAAGTGAAGGAGCGAATGGATCGCGGCGAGGCGTTTACATTCATTGACACGCGCAACCCAAAGGCGTGGGCTGAGGCTGACACGAAATTGCCCGGCGCAATCAGGATTCCCGCAGACGAAGCGGACCAACATCTCGATCAAGTTCCTCGAGACCGCACGGCGATTACCTACTGTACTTGACCACACGAAGCGTCAAGCGCCAGTATGGCGCAAACACTGATGGAACATGGTTGGAAGAATGTGCACCCGCTCTTCGGAGGATTTGATGCATGGATGAAGGCAGGTCTTCCGGTGGATCCGAAGGAGTAGGAAAATCAAGAACTTCATGCCTGCGACATTCAGGCGTGCCCTAAGAGGATCTGCGTAATCTGTGGATAAGGGTGCGAAAATTGGGCTCGCGAATAGGACCGCCGGCGACCACTTCTGCTATAATTTTGGCCCGTAGCGCCCGCCCGAACAACCAGAGATCCGAATAAAATGAGAATACCCCCAAGACTCCCTCGCTTGCTGTTGTTCATAATTGCAGTCGCCGTAATCGGTTATTTCATCGTAAGCGTCAGGGATCAACGTGTCGCAGCATTCGCTGTGAACGGCAGGATTGCCTTCACCAGCGACAACGTTATCTACACGATCAACCCCGATGGCTTAGGCCTGCTGCAATTGACGGAAACCGGCAATGGGTTTCAGGATCGATTCCCTGTCTGGTCACCCGACGGCGCAAAGATCGCCTTCGGCCGCACGACCTTCACGGTCCAGTCTCAGATTTACGTGATGAATGCCGACGGCAGCAACGCGACCCGTATTTCCAACAATGCCTTCGGCGACAGGCAGCCCACATGGTCGCCGGATGGGACCAAGATTGCGTTTATTAGCTCCCGCGACGGCAATGACGAGATCTATGTCATGAACGCTGACGGAAGCAATCAAACAAGGCTGACCAACAATACTGCTTTTGATTGGGACCCTGCATGGTCGCCGGATGGGACGAAGATCGCGTTTGCGAGTACGCGTGATTCTGCATCGACACCAGGAAACGTTAACGACTTCCTGGAACTATACGTAATGGATGCCAACGGTGGTAATCCACAACGATTGACCAACAACAGCAAAGGCGACGGCCAACCATCATGGTCGCCGGATGGAACAAAGATCGCTTTCACTACGCAGCGTGATGGAGTGCCGCTGGTCTACGTGATGAACGCGAATGGTAGTAACCAGGTAAACATCACGCAGAGCACAACGCTCGACTCGGCCGATCCGGAATGGTCGCCAGACGGCACAACCATCGCCTTCACCAGCTACCAACGAGTTGGACAGACAAACGCCGATGAAATCTTTTTGATGAACGCCGATGGAAGCAACATCAGGCGGCTCACGAACGCTTCTTTTGACGAACACGATCTCGCGTGGCAATCACTCGGTTCCGCACCATCACCGACACCAACTCCCACGCCAACACCGACACCCACGCCGACACCCACATTTACTGTTTCCGGAACCGTGACGGACTCAAATAACGCACCACTCTCCGGCGTAACGATGGTGCTGCGGAGCGACGTCTCTGGAACGCAGATCGCGTTTACCGATCAAAACGGAAACTACGTTATTAATTTCCCCGCAGGTGGGAGCAACAGTCTCAATGTTACGCCGTCCAAGCCAACGTATATCTTCAGTCCTTTGTCGGTCACATTCGTCTTTCCCTCGGGCAGTCAGACAAGTTCGTTCGTCGGAACACAAAGTCCGATACCGGTGCCGTTCGCACAGATTCCGGTCTTGCTGACGCAGGCAAATTCGCTGCGCTCGGCGGCTCTGGATTCTGTTACGCTGATGAGTGAACCTTTCGGGATCGTCAACACCAACAATTTCAGCAGCGATCAGCGGGGCCGCGTGTCGTTGTTTGCCGCGAGTTTTGATCTGTGGCCGAACGAGCCGGCTTCAGTTCTCACTGCGGAGGCTGAAGATTCATTGGGCAATGTTTTCCCACTTACGATCGAGGCGTACTCCGCCGTGCCAAACTTCCCCTGGCTCAAACAAATTGTGGTGAAGTTGCCCGACGAGATTGCTAACAAGGTTGAGGTGCGCGTCAGTATTAAGGCCCGCGGCGCGACCAGTAACAAAGTGACCGTGAAGGTAAAGCCGTAACACGGATCAACGCGGATTTATCGGAACGATTTCTCCGCGTTGTATCCGGAGCTAAATATATTAGAAGGTAAGTACTACACGGAACCTCACCTTGCCGCTGTGCATTTGTTCGTAAGCTTCCGCTACACGATCGAGTGGGTATTTTTCGATCATCGGGTGAACGCCGCTCAGGGCGCTGAATTCAATCGTGTCTTGTGAATCACGAGCAGTGCCTGAGTACCAGCCACTAACTGCGCTTCGGTGCGTGATCAGTGAGAATACATTTATTGAAAGCGGTTCAGCGGGCGCTGCGGGAACTAGTAACAGTCCATTCGGCGATAAACCGTCAACTAATGGAGAGATCGCTTGCGCACTCGGAGCGGTCGCGAGGATCACGCGCGCGCCGCCGAGTTTTTGTAACTCTGCCACTGCATCGGTTGCAGTCGCATCGATGTAATGATGGGCCCCCAGCTTCTGCGCGAGTGCTTGTTTGTCGTTACCTCTGTTGATGGCGACGGTTTTGAATCCCATCTGCCGCGCGTACTGAACTCCGAGGTGGCCCAATCCACCGATGCCGTGAATCGCAACCACATCTCCTGCTCGAGCACCGGAGTTGCGCAGCGCGTTGTAAACCGTAACGCCGGCGCACATGAATGGTCCGGCTTCCTCTGCCGGAACTTCATCTGGAATAGCCGCAATCGCATTTGCCGGTGCGATCATGTACTCGGCATATCCACCGTCAAAGTCGATACCGGTGACTTTTCGATTGATACACATCGCGAAGTCTCCGCGACGACATTGTTCACATACGAAGCAGTGTCCACCGTGCCAACCGACACCGACGCGTTGACCCGCGGTCCATGAAGTCACGTTGTCACCCAGTGCATCGATGCGTCCAGCGACTTC
>DASTVU010000351.1:0-4211 GCA_035758935.1 Pyrinomonadaceae bacterium
GGAGGGCCGCCCCTACAGTACGTTCCGAAATACGTTATTGCTCCGAGTCCTGCGGAGCGTACTGTAGGGGCGGCTCTCCGTGGCCGCCCTCGGTCGGATCAAGACGTTAGATACTTTGCGCTGACGCGCCTTTGCGGGAGACTTCTTTCTCGAGATCCTCAATCAGGTCGGTGAGTAACGCAGCGGTGTGCTCGCCTTCAAGATAGCCCTTGCCGAGCATCTTCGTGACGCGTCGTTCCTTTGTTTCGCCAGCTACCTCTTTCAGGATCGCTCTCGCAAACGCCGCGACGACTTTCCCATCAAACTGCTTACCACTGCTCTCCCGTAGATCGCGCACGACGTCTTCAAACGAACGACGGCGACGGTAAGGACGATCCGTGGTCATCGCATCGAATGAATCAGCGAGTGAGACAATCTTCGCGCCGAGTGGAATCTGCTGATCCGTAAGCCCGTCGGGATAACCACGACCATCAAGTCGCTCGTGATGATATTTCGCCATCAACGGAATATCAGCGTACGGATGCCGGATCGGAGCGAGAATCTCGTACCCGGCCGCCGGATGGCGATTCAACTCACTCGAATTCTTCGCATCGATATGGTAAGGCGCGTTGATGATGTCGCGGTCAACGATGAGTTTCCCGATGTCGTGCAGGTAACCCGCGATTTGAATCCCTTCAACCTCTTCTTCACTCCAACCCATTTCACGCGCGATGATCTCACTGTATTTACCGACGCGTTCTGAGTGGCCCTGGGTGTACTTGTCTTTGATATCGATTGCCGCTGCGAAAGCCCGCACAGTATCGCGATAGATCGCACGCAGTTCATCGTACAGTCTGCGATTCTCCTCGGCGCGTTGGGCCACCTGCTCGAGTAGACGATGCGTGTGAATGCCGACACCGATGTGCCGGACCATCGCATGAATCGTTTCGAAATCCTCGCTCGAAAATTCTTCGCCACTCGCTTTCCCGCCAAGCAGGACCAGACCGGTAACTTCGCCGCGCACGATCATCGGCAGGACCAGCTCAATTCCTTCCGCAGCCAGCTTCTCGCGATATCGATCGATAAACGGACTGGAACCCGACATATTTCTCACGAGTGAATCAGCGGCCGTGCCGCCGAGAAAAGCCTTCATCTCTGTTTCGTTAATCTCAACTCCATTCAAAAGTTGGTCGCCGAGACCCCAAATAGAGACGCAACGCAGTGGACCAGGACCACTGCATTCACCGACCGCGCCGCGTCGAAGCGCGAGCGTGCCCAGGAGCAGGTGCATCGAGGTCCGCACCATCTCGTTGAAATCGCCGGTGCCGGCAATCTCCTGTCCTAAGTCGGCTAGGGCTCCAAATGTGTGAATAAGTTTCTGGGTCGAAGGCTCCATGTGTTCAATGGACTACGGGAGCAGTCTCAAAACGCGAAAGATTGATAAGTGCTTCTCGTTCGTCTTTCGCGAGCACAACATGGCGGGTCAGTCCGAGCATTTCAAACAACTCGACTGTTTGATTGTTGACTTCTGAAAAGACAATCCGGGCGCCGCTCTTTTCAGCAACGTCGATTATGCCGAGGAGAATTGAGATCCCAATACTGTTGACGAGTTTTGTGTCGCTGAAATCGATGACTAGCGCACGGCAACCGCAACTGAGTTGCCGGCGACACTCACGCTCGATCTTTTCACCGGTTAGCCTGTTAAGGTAATCGCTAGCGTAAACAACAGCGGTGGTGCCAACACAGTGCGAGCGTACTAGCCCTCCACTTGGTGTATCCACTCGATAGCTCCCTCCTGCTTCGAATGTAGCCACGATAAGGCGCTAAAAACTATTTTGTAATTCTGACCCCTTGATCTGGTAAGCGTTTATTCGTTTGCGCTCCCCTTTTGTGACCGCAGGTACTTGGTCATGCGCAAACTTGTGCCGTCGTCGACCCGTTCAAACTCGACCTCATCCATGAGTGTACGGATGAGTTTGAGTCCCCAACCACGTCTCTCTTCCGACGCGTCTTTGACTTCTGTTCCGCTCTTCGCGCCGTTGAGATTGGCTGGCACGATGCCGCGACTCGAAATAGTGATGACTAATCTATCACTTTCGACGCGAAAGCGCTGATAAATTTTTCGATCCGGGCTGAAACTATGCTCGGAAGCATTGATACAGGCCTCGACAATGGCCGTTTTTATCTGGTTTATAGCCTCCGGACGGAACGTTAAACGCTTCGCAATCTGCTCGGCGGTGCTGGCGGCAATCAACTCATTGTCCTCTCCCATGGGCACAACCATCATAAATTCATCGGGACCTTCGGTTTGTACCACCGCGCTATGCACGGTATCGCGCACGTGAGAGGCGAGGAGTTCCAATTGCTGACGGCTTGACCCGATCGCCTTTTTCCGTTCGAGAAGACTGCTTGCTTCTTCTGTAAATCCCTGGTTTGAAATCAACCATATCTTGTAACGACTAAAACCCAGTCTTTCTGCGAGACTCTCAAATCTATCGCACCATGCGCGTGCCACCGCGACGTCGACTTCGAGCTTCGACTCAATGTCCGCAGCCAGCCAGATGACTTCCTGCGCATCTGAGTACGTTGCCTCTTCAAAAGTATGTGCGACGAGGCAGTGCTCTTCTTCGCAGAGCTGTCGCATGTCGCTGATAAATGCTGAACACGTCGCCAGGTGGATCGTCTGAGGAAGCTTGAAAAACTCAGTCTCTGCGGCCAGACCTGAGACCACCGTTTCACTCTCAGCGCCCTTGTATTTCTCACTGAACGACTGGTAATCAAAAAGAACTGCCGGCACCTGCTGGCAGTTGAATCTTGAAATCAATTCGCGCAGGCCCGCGTTTGCTATCTGTTTGTAATGACGCGCCATCGTGTGTGGAGCACGCTTGAGAGAATCAGCCAGCATGTCTGCAACTACCAGAGCACGCGGTTCACTCAACACGTCAAGGCGATAGCGAATCTTCAAATAATCTTTCCATGCTTGCGGTCCGCTTCCGGCTTCGACTGTCGTCTCATCCCAATTCACAAACTCCTGCACGTGCAATCGATGCAGAAGATCTTCAAGCTCCGCGGCTGTTATGTGCAGACGTTTCCGCCAGATCTCAAACGACGAAATCTGCTCTTCGCCAGCAGCCGCTTCCCAGAGCATCCGGATCAGCAGATGCCTGGTATCGAGCCGGGGCGAGATTTCTTCCAACAGGTCCGCAAAGTGACGGTGGATGTGACCACCGAACAATTCATCAACGTAGAGACGTTCGCAATCCAGATACGAGAGCAACGGTGCGTGCTTCTCGCGAGCTGCCTGAAGATAGATGTTGATGAAGAACGGACTGCCGGCAAATTGCTGCACAATCAGATCGCGTGCCGCTTCACTGGTTGATACTTGCTGCCGTCGTGCGACATGTTCGACCAGCTTCCCTGCCTCTGTGGCGTCGAGTTGTTCGAGACGCAGCATGTCGAGCAGTTCAAAGTTGCAGTTTGCATCGTGTGCGGCTTCGAGGATCTGACGACGCAGTCCGGCTAGAACAAATGAAAATCCGCCACGTGCAAACACTCTGAGTATTTCGGTGCCAAGCACGACCGCGCCGTTGAGATACTCCGCCAGTTGTGAACCGTCGAGCATGACGAAAGGGCGCCCGCGTACTGCGGGAATGCGTTGTGGTGCACCGAGACAGAAGCGCACTAACGCTTTGTCGTCATTGCTGAATCGCAGGCGGTTGTACGATTCAACGAGCTGCTCTATCCACTCGAGATCGGCTGCAGGCGCGAGTTCGACAAGGTCGTGCAACGTCAAAGGTGCGTCTGAGACAACCGGTTCGTCGCGGCGATAGGCGATGTATTGCTGGAGGAATGTGTTCAGAAACTCGATCGCAGCGCTAACTGCAGTAGTCTCGTTTCGCGTAATCGCAAAATAGATTGGGATCACATCGGTGCGGCGATTGAAGATCTGATCGTACGCCTGGCGAAGGAGTTCCGAGACACCGGCAGACGGCTCCATGAGCAACAGCAGACCACGGCCCGCTTTGGTGGATTCTGCTTGCGCCATGATCCGGTTGAGCTCATCAGCACGACCAACAAAGTCCTGCTGGATCACTCGCCCGAGAACACGGCGGAAATTTTCACTACGACTGCTCATTTAAATCCTTCCACAGATTACACAGATGTTTTACATAATCTGCGTAATCTGTGGATTAGCTTTCCCTCTCTCCGTAAAACTCCACTCGATCTTTCCC
>DASTVU010000352.1:0-3613 GCA_035758935.1 Pyrinomonadaceae bacterium
GTCGGAACGCTCGGGAGCGAGCTTGTGTGCGCGGAGTAAAATCGGCAACGCCTCGGCGGATCTGTTTGTGGTTATTAAGAGTTCGCTGAGATTGATGTGAGCGCCGAGATGTGATTGAGAACTCGCGAGGGCACGACGGAAAAGTCGTTCTGCTTCTGCGGTCCTCTGTTGTTTTGCGCGGACGACGCCGAGCAGGTTTAGGGCGTCAGCGTCATTGGGCAGCGCAGCGAGTACTGAGTTGAGCAGTTGGTTCGCGCGCGGTAATTGATCTTCGTTGATTGCCTGAACCGCTTCGGCGAGACGCTGCAGGTTAACGTCGGCAGTTTGCGCCTGCACAATCAGTGCGGTCGCCAGAAGTATTACTATGATCCCATTCTTGAACACTGCGAAAACATTACCACAGAGATCTAACGATTGATCGGTGCTACTGTAGGGGCGGCCCTCCGTGGCCGCCCGTGGTTTAGTCAGATATTCAAGGAGCAACGGCCTCGAGTATGGCGAACACGATCAAAACCACGGGCGGCCACGGAGGGCCGCCCCTACAGTACGTTCGGTGGCCACCAGTGCATCGATAGCCAGTACGTTCTGTGGCGTTCGATACCATTTTGGTCAAACAACTCGAACAAGAGTCTTGACGAATTTTGCCGTCAGGCCTTAATCTCGCCGCCAATCTTCAGTAAAGGTCTGACCGGTCCTCGGCGCGGCGGCCGAGGTGGCTAAACAACTCGATGCAAAGCGCGACTACAAATGTCCCGATAGTCGATGAGCAAACCAGTGCGCGATTGCGTAACGGTCAAATCCAGGTGGCCGTTACTTCGTACTTCGCACTCTTCGCCATCGTCGGTCTCGCACTCTACGGTTTACCCTTCTACTACGACTTCATGGTGCGCGAGTTTGGCTGGTCGCGCACGCAGGTCACCTCCGGAAATGCGCTGAGCAAACTCGTCGTCGGGCCACTCTTCGGATTTCTCGCCGGCTGGTTTATCGACAAGTTTGGACCACGACGCCTGATGCTCGCAGGCATCTTGATGGGCGGGATTGCGCTGATCGGCCTCGGCAGTATGACTGCCCTTTGGATGTTCTATCTCTTCTATCTCTTCAATGCGCTCGGCTATGTTTGCGCAGGACCTTTACCTAATCAGGTTTTACTCACGCGCTGGTTCGATAAAGCTCGCGGACGTGCGATGGGGTTTGCGTATCTCGGCATCGGCCTTGGCGGCGCACTAGTGCCATTGCTTTCGGTGTGGCTGGTACAAAAGTTTGGTTGGCACAGTGCGCTGCGAATACTCGGTGTGCTGATCATCGTGATCGCGTTGCCGCTTGCATATTTTGTGAAGGAGTCCCCGAACGCAGCAGGACCCGCGACGAAGGCATCTACTCCGACAGCACCGATTGGCTGGGCACTTAAGTCAAAAGCTTTTTACTTGCTTGCGATCGGAAGCATGTGTTCGATCGGCGCGGTTGGTGGTACAAATCAACATCTAAAACTCTTTCTGAGTTTGGACCAGCAATACGCTCAGGTCGAGGCCGCGCGCGTCGCGTCGCTCGTGCTTGCATTCAGTCTTGTTGGCCGATTGTTGATGGGCTGGCTTGCAGATCGTTACACAAAGAAGTACGTCATGCTGCTCATCTACCTGCTGGTAGCGAGCTCGATCCCTTTGCTGTTTTTTGCGTCGACGCCGGGAGCAATCTACCTATTTGCGATAGTCTTTGGCATCGGGCTTGGCGGGGATTACATGATCATTCCACTCATGGCCGCGGAACTCTTCGGGGTTAAGGTAATGGGCCGTTTGATGGGCGTGATTTTAACTGCGGATGGAGTAGCGGAAGCGACGGTGCCAATGCTGGTGGGGAGTTTGCGTGACCAGACAACAACTTATACGGTTGGGTTCAGTGTTTTGATCGGTCTCGCGCTCGTTGGTGCAATTGCGGTCGCCTGGCTGCCAAAGCCTGAGGCAAAGCCTGAGGCGAAGCCTGAAGCTAAATGAGTTCCTCAAGTACAACATCGCGTCGCGTCGCGCTCGTCACTGGTGCTTCTCGTGGAATCGGGCGAGCAATAGCGATCGAACTCGGTCGCATTGATTACGATGTGCTGATCAACTATCGCTCAAATGCAGCCGAGGCTGAACTAACTCTCGAAGCGGTAAAAGCAGTCGCAACTGGCGAAGCACGTGTCGAGACATACGCCGCGGATGTCGCCAACGACGACGATTGACAGCGACTTGTTACGCACACGAGAGAAGTCTTCGGACGTCTAGACTTACTCGTCAACAATGCCGGCATTGCACCGGACAAGCGAGTGGATCTGCTGCAAACGAGCACCGAGAGTTTTGATCGTTTGCTGAATGTGAATCTGAAAGGCCCGTTCTTTCTAAGTCAGATTGTTGCTCGTTGGATGATCGAGCAGAAGCCTTCCGTGCCCGGTTACGCTCCGGCGATCGTTAACATCAGCTCTGTGTCTGCGTATGCTGCTTCGCCTGAACGTGGTGAGTACTGTGTGGCGAAAGCAGGAATGGCGATGATGACGAAGCTCTTTGCCGCACGTCTAGCTGATGAAGGAATTAATGTTTACGAGATCAGGCCGGGCGTGATCGCAACCGACATGACTGCCACCGTCAAGGAAAAATACGACAAGCTGATTGCGGATGGATTAACGCCGATAAAACGGTGGGGGACTCCGGAAGATGTCGGACGTGCGGTGGCGGCGATTGCGGACGGGAGTTTTCCGTTTTCGACTGGTGAAGTGATTAATGTAGACGGTGGATTTCATTTGCGACGTTTGTAGACCACGGATTAACACGGATGAAGGCGGATTTGATCTCACAAATTGATGATGCATTTACCTTCGCGCAGGCGCAGGTACGGGCACTGGTTGAGCGGGATCCGGATTTTTATCCCCTGTACACGGATGGCGGTCGATGGCGACATTCGAAGCCTGCGTGGACGCGCTGGTGCGATGGTTTTCTGCCCGGGATGATGTGGATCTTCTACGAAGAGACCGGCGATCCGTTCTGGAAAGAGGTCGCTGTTAGATATTCAAGATCACTCGAATCACGAAAAGACGACCGTGAGGTTCACGATCTTGGCTTCATCTTTTATCACGGTACTTACCGTCGCTGGTACGAAGCCACACACGATCAATCTCTTAAGGATGTTGTCATTCACGCAGGGCGAACACTGGCTCTGCGGTTCAACGAACTCGCCGGATGCCTGCGATCGTTCCATGGTGAAGATTCGAACTTCATCGACATTATGATGAATGTCGGGATCATCTTTTATGCCGCGCTGGAAACTGGCGATCGGGCGCTGCTCGAGTTGGCCCACCGGCATTGCCGTACGACACGACGGACACTCGTTCGTGGAGATGGCAGCACGTCGCATGAAGGGATATTTGATCTCGAGACGGGCGAGTTTTTGAAACAAACGACGCAGCAGGGTTATCGCGGTGATTCGTGTTGGTCGCGTGGCCTCGCGTGGTCGCTTTACGGATTTGGCACGTGTTACGAGTTGACGCGCGATCCGGTTTATCTCGAGGTTGCGGAGCACAACGGAGACTATTGGTTGTCGAATGTGCCTGCGGATGGTGTGGCGCCGTGGGATTTTGATGCGCCGG
>DASTVU010000353.1:0-2918 GCA_035758935.1 Pyrinomonadaceae bacterium
ATCGAATCGAGACCTCAGTTACAAGATCATTCTTTACGACACGCAGGATAAGAAATTCAGACAGCTTACGAGTACTGATCACGCTGCGGTAAATCCGAAGATCAGTGCTGACGGTTCACGCGTCTATTACAAGCGAACTACTGCCACGGATATAACGGATCTGGTACTGATTGAAACCGCATCGCTGACGACGCGAGTGATTGCTGCGAATGTGTCGGAGTTGGCGCTAACAGAAGGTCGTGCGGTGAGCAATGATGGAATGCGTCTGGTCTATTCAGCAGTGACGGCTCCAAACCAGAGTCAGGTCTTTATGTTCGATGGTCGCGACAATTCTGTTCGGCAATTAACTCAACTCGGATCGAGAGCTGTCGATGTCGCGCTCCAGCCAACGATCAGTGGTGATGGGAGGCGTGTTGCTTTCGCCACTCGTCGCAGAGTGCTCAACACGAGTGACGGTGGAGTTGAGTTGTATGTCCTCGATCTACCGAGCGGACTGACGCAGCAGATCACAAACGCGCCCGCGGCCGCGACCGCTGAAGTTATTTCATCGCTCAATTTTGATGGAAGTCTCGTCGCGTTCAGTTTTCCAAGAATCCTTTCTGGAGCCGTGAGCGACGATGATCTGAGAAACAATAGCGAGATCTATCTGGCATCGATTGCGCCCCGGGCGATCGGTGCTGCGACTATCGTTAGCGCTGCTGCAAAGGGAAATGAACCACAACCGTCGAATATCGCGCCCGGCAGCGTCGCGCACATTCGCGGCAGTAAGCTTGCGTTAAAGACGGAGACCGCGAATCTTACCGGCGACGAACCACCTTTCACTGTTGCCGGCACTACGGTCTCAGTCAACAACCAGCTCGCACGAATCTACTATGTTTCGCCTGATGAAGTTGTGTTTGTTGTTCCGAGTGGGTTGGCAAGTGGTCCTGCACAATTTCTTGTTACGAACTCAGAGGGGTTGTCGTCGATCGCACAGGCGAATATTACTATGACCGCGCCGGGACTATTTACCGTCAGCGCCGACGGTCGTGGTGAGGCGGTGGTGCTCAATTCGGACACGTTTGTGCGTGGTCCATTCGATCCTTCGAGTGGGGAGCTGCGACTTGCACTCTTTGCAACCGGTGTTGCGAAGGCTAACAGCGTAGCAGTGACAATTAATGGACGGCAGTTAGTTGTCGAAGCAGTTGTACCTGCACGACTGATCGGATTCGACGAAATTCACGTGCTTTTGCCTGCTGAACTGCGCGGCGCTGGTACGTGTACATTACTTGTTATTGCTGATGGTTCGCAGAGTAATGCGGTGTCGATAGTTCTAGGAGGAACAGCACCAACACCAACTCCTACCCCGACTCCAAGTCCAACTCCAACGCCGTCACCGTCACCATTACCGAGTCCCTCACCTAGTGCAACTCCTTCTCCTTCTGCTACTCCCAGCCCGTCACCGACGCCAACACCTGACGGATCGTCACACATCGTCATCAGCCAAATCTTTGGCGGCGGCGGAAACGCAGGCGCGCCGTTTCGAAATGACTTTATCGAGATATTCAACGCGGGAAATTCGCCCGTTAATCTAAGTGGCTGGTCCGTGCAATACGCGAGCGCAACGGCTTCGACATGGTCCGTGACACCACTTACGTCTGTGACACTCGCGCCGGGTCAGTATTATCTCGTCCAGGAAAGTTCAGGAGGCAGCAACGGCGTGGCATTATCGGCGCCCGATGCAACTGGAACGATTGCGATGGCCGCAGGCTCGGGAAAGGTCGTACTCCTTAAAACCTCAACCGCGCTAACTACGACGTGTCCGAGCGATCCGAACATCGTGGATCTACTCGGCTACGGCAACACGGCTAATTGCTTCCGAGGTTCCGCGCCTGCCGTCGCGCCAAGCAACACAAACGCACTCCTGCGCGCCGCCGCCGGTTGCACCGACGCGCACAACAACGTCTTAGACTTCGCTCTCGGTCCGCCAAATCCGAGAAATACGAATTTTTTGCCACGGATTTGTACTGATCCGTAAGATCCGTGTTATAGACTCGCGCATGCACTCGCTTACGGATGCAGTTGCTTCGCTGCAAAAACACTTTGGCTTCGACGATTTTCGCGAAGGCCAACGCGAAGTAATCGGCTCGATCCTCGAAGGCAAAGACGCTGTGGTCGTCATGCCGACCGGCAGCGGCAAGTCGCTCTGCTACCAACTGCCCGCGATGATTCTTGACGGCGTCACGCTAGTCGTGTCGCCGTTGATCGCCCTCATGAAAGATCAGGTCGATGCGCTCCATGCGCGTGGGCTGCCTGCAACATTTATCAACAGCTCGATTTCTGAATCTGAACAGCGCGCGCGTATCGAAGCGCTCAGGCGTCGCGAGCATAAGCTTGTCTACATCGCTCCCGAACGATTTCGCAGCAGCCGCTTCAACGCCGCACTCCAACAGATTCCGATTTCACTCTTCGCGGTCGACGAAGCTCACTGCATCTCAACCTGGGGTCACGACTTTCGTCCCGACTACCTGCGTCTTAGAAGCGTGATCAAATCATTGGGGCAAGTACAGACTCTCGCTCTCACGGCTACGGCAACGCCGTACGTTCGTTCCGACATCATTCAGCAGCTCGGTCTCAATCGCCCGCAAACATTCGTCAGCGGTTTCGATCGTCCGAATCTCTCGATCGAGGTGGTTCACACGGAAAAGGAGCGCCAAAAGATGGCGCGCATTAAAACGCTAGCCCGGCAAATTCCCGGCTCCGGAATCATTTATGCCTCGACACGCAAAGCCGTTGAACAGGTCGGTAATAAACTCAAGGCTCTCGATCTCGGAGTTTCGGTTTACCACGCGGGTATGTCTGACTCAATGCGAATCAAAGCGCAGGACGACTTCATGAACGGCCGTACGCAGATGATCGTCGCCACAAATGCATTCGGA
>DASTVU010000354.1:0-9702 GCA_035758935.1 Pyrinomonadaceae bacterium
CGTAGATCGTGAGTAATTCCGTAGGAAATGCCATCCAGAACATCGGTCAGGCGCTCGTGTCCCTGGGCCGCTTTGACGGCCCTGGTGTCGATGTAGTCTGTTAGTGAACGGGCCTCGAATTCGAGGACTTCGAGGAGCGAAAGGCTTTCAAGGAGCGTGTCGAGCTTTTGCAGATTGTTCTCGATACGCGTGAGCCAGTCAAAGAAACGCAGCATCTCGCGGAGGATGGTAGACGAGAGTTCGTGGAGCTCCGGGTTCGTAATACTCCGGAGCACGGAGTCAATCTCGTTATGAAGATTTGTCTGGACTTCTCTTTGGGCCTGAGTTTGGGTGTCGGTCGGTACCCAATCGCTGAGTAACGGCAACTGAGGCTCTGGTTCATGAGTAAGGTGAGCGAGGGATGTGGCCATCGAGGAAACCTCCAAGCCCCCGAGACGGCAAGACCTATGCCAGTTATTAGACAGGATTTACAGGACTTGCAGGGTATCCTGTAAATCCTGTTAAATCTTGTACATCCTGTCCAGGATGGACCACCAGCTATAAGTTCTCCACGATAAAATCCAGCATCAACTGTCTCATGTGCTTCAACAACAGAGGATCCGTCACGCCGTGCCGCGACTTCGGATACAGCATCAACTGAAACTGCTTCCCTGCCTTCTGAAGCTCATAAACAAACTGGATCGTGTTCTGCATGTGCACGTTGTCGT
Organism: Pyrinomonadaceae bacterium; assembly: GCA_035758935.1. Lineage (GTDB taxonomy): Bacteria > Acidobacteriota > Blastocatellia > Pyrinomonadales > Pyrinomonadaceae > PSRF01. The sequence goes on from DASTVU010000354.1 coordinate 708, forward strand.
CGATCGCACCGTGAAGCAGTAACAACTTCCCGTGCAGGTTCTTCGCTGCATGAACCGGCGAGCTCTTTTTGTAACCCTCGGGATTGTTTTGCGGCGTCCCCATGTAACGCTCGGTGTAGATACTGTCGTAGTCGCGCCAGTCGGCCACGGTGCCACCTGCGATGCCGATCTTGAACGATTGGCTGTGCGTGAGTGCATAGCTCGTCATGTAACCGCCGTAGCTCCAACCCCAGATACCGATCCGTGTGCCGTCGATGTAGGGCTGGCCCTTCAACCACGTCAGGCCATCTTCAAGATCACGCAGTTCGAGTTCACCAAAGTTTTTGTAGACCGGCCACGTCGCTTCCATTCCCTTGCCGCTTGCCGTGCGGTTGTCGCAGATCCAGATGATATAGCCCTTCTGGGCCAGCAACTGGTGAAACATGTAAGTGGTCGAGCCCCAGGCGTTCCGCACTTGCGGCGCGTGTGGCCCACTGTAAGTGAAACTCATCACCGGATATTTCTTGCGCGCGTCAAAGTCGGGCGGCTTGATCATCATTGCTTCCATTACGAAGCCGTCGCGCGTCTTGACCTGCATGAGCTCTGCGTTTCCGAGTTTGTACTGCTTGAGCGTGTCAACTTTGTTTTCAGCGATGACGCGCACGAGCTTTCCGGACGAATCGTACAAGCGAACCTGTGAAGGTGTGTTGAGATCGCTCCAAACGTCGATGAAGTAGTTGTTCGTCGGGCTGAGATCGACGCGATGCGAGCCTTGAGTTTGTGTGAGACGCGTTAGACCGCTGCCGTCGAGCTTGACGCGATAGCCGTGCGGTGCGATGTGGCTGTATTCAGTCGCAGTGAAGTAGATGAAACCGTTTGCTTCGTCCACACCTTCGACCGAGCGCACTTCCCATTTGCCGTCAGTAATCTGTCGCAGGAGTTTGCCATCGGCCGAATAGTGATAGAGATGTTCCCAGCCGTTACGTTCGCTGGCCCAGATGAATGAACCGTCTTTCAACCAGAGCGGCTGCTCGTTGATCGCAACCCAGGCTTTTGACGTTTCATGAATGATGTTTGCCGACTTACCATCTTTAGGGTCGGCGAAGTTTACATCCAGAAAAGTTTGTTCGCGGTTCTGTGCCTGGTAGACAACTTTCTTACTGTCGGGCGTCCATGTAACGCGAGAAATCAGCAAGTCGGCTGGTTGATATTTGAATGTGTCGATCCAGCGAATGTCGCCGCCGGCCGCATTCAAAACAGCAAGCTTTACGATTGGATTGGGATCGCCGGCCTTCGGATAGGGCGTGACCTCGAGGTTCTGATGATACGGAATGTGATCGACTACGGTGAACTCCGGAACGGGAGTCTCGTCAAAACGCAGAAAGGCAATGCTGGTCGAATCAGGACTCCACCAGTACGCGCCGAAGTTTCCGCGTCCATAAAGCTCTTCCTGATAAACCCAATCCAGCCGGCCATTGAGAATCTTGGCGCTCCCGTCGCGCGTTAGAGCACGTTCGCGACGCTGCATACCCAGATCTTCGACGTAGAGATTGTTCTCACGAACGAAGCTGACCATCTTGCCGTCAGGACTGAAAGCCTCGCCGACCTCTTCTTCCGGATTGCTGGTGAGACGAACCGCGCGGTCACTACCAAATTCGTAATAGAACAGATCGTTGGACCAGTTGATGAGGACTGCGGTTTCCGCGGGATTGAGATTGTAGTTACCACGATTGGCTAGCTGTCGCGCATCTGCTGCCGTCACTCCGGGTAATGCAGCAAATGCAGCCTGCATTTTCGCCGCGTCGAAAAATGGAACGGCTTCACCTGTCGCCGCATTCACTTTTTGCAACCGTGGCAGGTCGCGCCTGGTGGCTTCGTTTGTGATGAGATAGTGATTACCGTCCTTGAGCCAGCGAACGGTGGGTGTTGAGCCGTTGAAGTTGACTCGCTTGACGGGATCGAAAATGTCGTCGATGGTAAGAAGCTTGTTTTGTGACTGGACCGCGATGCCGAGCGATAGCAGCACACTTATCGCCAGGCAGAACTGGAAACGATTGAGCAACGCTATTCTCCTGTCAGTTTGTTTTCATTTGGTATCAACTTTTTAATGAATGGAGTCAGTACGGCAAGTAGAACAGCAGCCGCGATCAACGCCAGAGTAGTTCCAATGAACAATTTTGGCATCTGCTCCAACTTTTCCGGATCGACGTTTCCACCCACCAAACCTGCGATTAAGTTTCCAACTGAAGTAGCAAGGAACCATATTCCCATCATCTGGCCCACATATTTGCGTGGAGAGAGCTTCGTCATCGTCGACAGTCCGACCGGACTCAATAACAACTCACCCACAGTCTGAAGGATATAACTGACCGTCAGCCACATCGGTGAAACCTTGAGCGTTCCACCACTGCCGACGACCAGATTCGCAGCGGGAATCATTGCCGCAAAACCCAGTCCGGCAAACAGCAGTCCAAGTGAAAACTTCACTGGGCTGGAAGGGTTCGAATCTCGTTTTCCAAGCTTCATCCAGATCGCAGCAAACACGGGTGCAAGAAGAACGATGAAAACGGAGTTAATTACCTGGAACCAGATTGCTGGTATGGTCCAACCGAAATAGACGCGCTGCGTGAAATCTCGCGCAAACAGATTCAGCGAGGTGGGTGCCTGTTCGAAACCGGCCCAAAAAATCGCGGCGAAGAAAAACAGGATTGCGATCACCACCACGCGTTTTTTCTCTTCGCGGTTCAACCCACCAAACCCAAACACGTAGGCAAAATACAGTACCGCCATGCCAACCAGCACATACGTCATGTTTTGCCCGATGACCTGCGGATCGAGTTGGAAAACTCCAATTGCGGCGAGAACGACAACGAGCACCAGCACCGCCAGCCCGATTGCAACCGCAAGTTTCATCAGCCGTTCCTGACGGGCTTGCTTGATGGGATCGGGATCGCGGGAGATTTCTTCGCCGAGATTTCCCAGCGTCCGCGGAGCGCTTAATGCAAACCACGCCAAGCCGATTAACATCCCCACACCGGCAATACCAAATCCCCAGTGCCAGCCGATCGCTTCGCCCAACAACCCGGTCAGGAGTTGACCAGCTACAGCGCCGCTGTTGATACCCATGTAGAAGATCGAGAAACCCGCATCGCGGCGCGCGCCACCCTCTGGATACAGATCGCCGACGATCGCGGAGATGTTCGGCTTCAACAATCCTGTGCCAAGGACGATGAGAATTAGACCAACGAAAAATGGCAGCTTGAGGTGCGCAAATGCCGAAAGTCCGATTGAAATGTGTCCCAGTGAAATCAAGACGGCGCCAAGCATGATGGCGCGCCGTAAACCTAACAGGCGATCAGCCACCCAGCCGCCGGGCAGTGAAGCAAGGTAAACGCTCGCTGCATAAATACCGACGATCGCGGATGCCTGACTTCTCTCGATGCCAAAGCCCCCGTCAGCTAGCGCCGCTGACATGAAGAGCACGAGGAGTGGACGAATTCCGTAGTAGGAGAAGCGCTCCCAAAACTCTGTAAAAAAGAGTGTGGACAGCCCGATTGGGTGTCCGAAGAATCCACGACTCTGGGCGGGTGTAGCCCGAACCGCCGCATCTTGCGATGTGCTCATAGGCTGATTCCTTTATTAGTAATGCGGAGCTTAGGGAAAAGACCGCGAGCATTCAGCCAAAAAGTGAGGAACGGTGTCAAGCCACAGATAACGCGGATCTGTGTAAATCGATCTACACAGATCAGCGTTATCCGTGGGTTGTCTTAATCGGCGTGGAGTTGGAAAACCTGAGCGGCTTCAGCCGGAGGGAGCACCGGATGGTAGGTCTTGCCGTAACGGCCGGTAATGATCTTTACGTAATTCTGCGTCTCGTTGTAAGGCGGAATACCGTCGTACTTATCAACCGAACCCTCACCGGCGTTGTAGCCCGCGAGTGCCAGTTCAACATTCCCCGAGAAGCGCTTGAGCAACCAGCTCAGATACTTCGTACCCGCAGTAATATTCTCCTCCGGATCGTCCGGATGCTCGCAACCAAAACGCTTCGCAGTCGCCGGCATCAACTGCATCAACCCCTGCGCGCCCGCATGCGATCGAGCACGAGTGTCGTACTTTGATTCCTGCCAGATGACCGCGTGTATGAACCGAGGATCGACACCCTGATTCTCGCCAACTTCAAAGATGATGCGATCGATTTCCTCGTCCCCGGAACTGGGAATGTCTGCTGGAATTCGAAAAACTTCAGGACTAGCCACAACGTCCGGCGCCATCACTCGGCTGAACAGAAGGCCAGTCAGGTTGCTGAAAAGGAAAAGTGAAATCAGTGCAAATGGTGCAAACTTGATCGAGCGAAAATGGGGTAACCTGCGGGGAAACTTCATTCAGTAAATTCTCCAGGGTAACGATGACCATACGGGCACCAGCAAATTGATTTTCTGCAGACGCCCGAGGGGCTGCTTCGAACACAGTCACACTTCTGAACAGCAAGGCTGTAATTGAAGGACCGTGTTTCTGATTCTCAAGTAACGAAGCCGGTTGCCCTTTCGTTCAACTTTTTATGTCTGTAAGTTATAGAAAATAAATGTACTTATTCGTTTCACAACAATCGGTCTATATGAAGGGCAATGTCACTGTGACAGAAAAAACAAGACACTCGGAGCCGTACTGGTCCCATTATCGAAACTTGACAGCCGCTGGCTGCGGGCGTATAAGCACGATGAAAAGCGTGGTGAGTTAAGGCGACTTGCGGCCACGTAAAATAACCAGCTAAACAGCTCGGGCGCCTGTCAGAAACCCGAAAACTTCAAACCGATTTTGAAGTCCCGCGTTGTTTAGCGCGGGACTTTCTTATTGCCGATGCAACCATTTCGAGAATTGCTCGCTACTGACCGGATCCTCGTCGTCGACGGCGCGATGGGAACGATGCTCTATGCCAAGGGCGTCTACATTAATCGTTGTTATGACGAGTTGAATCTCAGCGCGCCCGATCTGGTCCGCGAGATTCACTCTGAATATATTCGCGCGGGCGCCGACATCATCGAGACCAACACGTTTGGCGCTACCGCTCACAAACTCCAACAGTACGGACTCGAGGGAAGCCTTCACGAGATCAACGCACTCGCCGCCAAAGTCGCTCGCGAAGCGGCTGGCGATCGCGCTTACGTTGCCGGCGCTATTGGTCCACTCGGCCTGCGTATCGAGCCCTATGGGCCAACCTCGTTCGCCGAAGCCCGAGATATATTCAAGGCCCAGGCTATAGCGCTCGCTGAAGGCGGGGTCGATCTGTTCTGTCTGGAAACGTTTTCCGATGTCTCGGAAATACGCCAGGCAATCGCCGCCTTGAAGGAAGTCAGCGATCTTCCGATCATCGCGCAGATGACCATCATGATTGACGGCAACACGATGTTTGGCACGACGCCCGAACTGTTCACCGAGCGACTCGACGAGTGGGGCGCGGACGTGATCGGGCTCAATTGCGGTGTTGGACCGGCAATCATTCTCTCCGCGCTCGAGAAGATGCGCGAGGTCACGAAGAAGAAGCTTTCAGCACAACCCAACGCCGGACTACCGCGCGATGTGCAGGGCCGGCAGTTTTACATGTGCTCGCCTGAGTACATGTCGAAGTTTGCCAAACGCTTCATCCAGGCGGGTGCCAAGTTTATCGGCGGATGCTGTGGCACTACTCCGGCGCATATCAAACTTATTTCTGATTCAGTGCGTGCGGCATCACCACGAGCACAGCGTGTTGTATTCAGTGGCAGCGGCGCGGCAACGGTGGAGGACACAGCGCCGGATATTCACGTTGTTCCACCAGAAGAACGTTCCAAATGGGGACGAAAGATCGAGCGCGGCGAGTTTGTAACGTCGGTCGAGGTGCTTCCGCCGAAAGGTGTCGACGCGAAGAAGACGCTCGATTCGATTCGTCTGTTGAAAGAGGCTGGTGTTGACGGCGTAAACATCCCCGATGGTGCGCGTGCGCAGTCGCGCATGAGCGCGATAGCTACGGCGGTGCTGGTAGAACAACAGATTGGTATCGAGTCTGTGCTCCATTACTGCTGTCGTGACCGGAATCTTCTCGGGATGATGTCTGACTTGCTTGGCGCGGCGGCACTCGGGCTACGCAATATTCTGGTCATCACGGGAGATCCCCCGAAGATGGGTCCATACCCGGATGCCACGGCGGTCTTTGATATCGACTCGATCGGTCTGACTAATATGGTCAACAAGCTGAACCACGGTTTGGACCTTGGTAACAATCCGATCGGAGAGCCGACTGCGTTTTGCATCGGCGTCGGTGTTAACCCGGGTGCGATCAATCTCGAAGAAGAGATCAAGCGTTTTGAGTGGAAGGTTGAAGCGGGCGCGCAGTATGCGATTACGCAACCCGTGTTTGATACGGGTCAATTGCGCGACTTCCTAAAACGCATCGAGCATGTGCGGATTCCGATCATTGCGGGTATCTGGCCACTTGTGTCGTATCGGAATGCCGAGTTTCTGCACAATGAGGTTCCGGGTGTGCGTGTGACGCCGTCGATCATGGATCGGATGCGAGCGGCTTCGGCTATCAGCAAGGAAGCTGGGCGTGACGAGGGGTTGAAGATCGCGCGCGAGTCGCTGCTCGAGGTGCGTGATGAGATTCAGGGTGTGCAGGTTTCAGCGCCGTTTGGGAATGTGAAGTATGCGCTCGAGGTGTTTCAGGCGTTGCCGGAGTTTAGCCACGGATAACATGGATCTAATTACGAATTTAGCGCTGATAGACTACCTTGCCTGCGACGATCGTGTAGAGAACGTCTGTGGTTAGGAATTCTTTTGGTGCGACCTTCAGTAGGTTTTTTGAGAGTACTGTCAGATCTGCGAGCTTGCCGGGTTCGATTGAGCCTTTGATCTTTTCTTCGAAGTTCGCGTAGGCCGTGTTGTAGGTGTAGGCGCGGATCGCTTCCTCAATCGAGATCCGTTCGTCAGGAAACCAGCCGGCTGGTGGTTGCCCGGTGATTGTTTGTCTCGTTACTGCGGCGTAGAGGCCGAGCATCGGGTTGATCGGGTACTCGGAGGCTGATGTTCCGGGCCAATCAGTACCGAAACTCAATACCGCACCACTCGCCTGAATGCTCTTGAATGCGTAAGCGCCTTTGGTCCTCTCAAATCCGATTCGTTCTTCCATCCAACGCATGTCGTCGCTCAAGTGGAACGGCTGTACTTCCGCCACAACGCCTAACGCACCGAGACGCTTGAAGTCAGCGGGCGCAAGCACCTGGGCATGGACCAGACGAAAGCGACGATCACGTTTGCCATTCTGCTTGTTTAGTTCGTCCAGGTAGTTGAGCAAGACGTTGTTTGCTTCGTCTCCGATGGCGTGTACGGTGATTTGCAGGCTCGCGCGATCGGCAGCGAGCATGTGGCCGAGAAACTTTCCTTCAACAAATTCACCTTTGTCGTTCACCATTAGCGGGCGCCAGCGTCCACGATTGTTCTTGTCGTGTGAGTACGGCTCGAAGAAGCGCGCTGAGCTGGTACCCATGATTCCGTCGATGTGTCCCTTGAGGGCGCCGAGACGAATCCACTCGTCGCCAGAGCCAACGCGAATACCCTGATCGGCTAACTCTTTCCAACGATCCAGACCCGGCCGGAAGTGAACGCGCACGGTTAGTTCCCCGCTGCGATTCAGTTCTTTGTAAATATCCAACTGCATATCGTCGGACATGTCGCTGACGTTCGTGACGCCGTATTTGCGAATCTCTGCGAGTGCATTCTTTGTCTGCTGGATGCGTCGTTCGCGCGAGAAGGTGCGTGGAATCACCGTGTTGAAAAGTTTTGTTACACCCTTGCCGCGCAGGTGACCGTTGATGCGGCCGTTGCTGTCGCGCAGGAATTCGACATCAGGCGCCTGCGGGTTATTCAGATCTAACTTGAGTGCACGGAGCGCGGCATCGTTTGCGGCAAATTCGCTGTCGTCAAACTTGCGAATGAACATCGGATAGTCGGATGTGAGGGCGTTCACGAGAGACATATCGGGAGTGAATGGTTCTTTGCGCTGGTTCCCTGCACTGCCCGCGGTCCATTGATCGTAAGCGCCCCAAAAGCCGCCCACGATCCACTCACCTTTCGGCAAACGGCCGATCACTTCCTTTACGCGAGCAACGAAGTCGTCCTGCGTCGACGCTCGCATGATGTTGAATTCGAGAAACTGTGCGGCGGAGGCGAAGTGAACGTGATTGTCGTTGAATCCCGGGACGACGAAACTGCCTTTTAGATCGATGACTCGCGTGTTTGGACCACGAAGCTTAAGTGCAGCGCTGTTGGAACCGACAACAACGAACTTGCCGTTTTTGATCGCGACGGCTTCAACGGTCGGATTTTTCGCGTCGACCGTCCAGATGACGCCGTTGTGCAGAATCAGATCAGCTTGTGATGGCTGAGTGATGAACGCGAGTGTGAGTAAGAGAGCTAGCATTCGTGTCTCCTGAGATTATTTTTGGACAGGATTAACATGATTAGCAGGATTTTCAAGACCTATCCTGTAAATCCTGAAATCTTGTAATCCTGTCTAACGCCTATCAAGCGCATGCCGTAACGCCGGTTCAAGTGTGGGCCAACTGAACAGAAATCCTTTATCTTCTAGCACGCTCGGCTCCACTCGCTGACTCGAAAGCAAGAGGGCATCCGCGAGTTCACCAAACGCAAGACGTGCCCCAAATGCAGGCACCGGAAACAACGTCGGCCGTGAGAGAACGCGTCCGAGCGTCTTCGTAAACTCCGCATTAGTCACCGGATTAGGCGCGACAAAATTTACCGGTCCCTGCACAGGCTTATCCGCAATCAGAAACTTCAGTCCATTCACCACATCATCGAGCGCGATCCAGCTCATCCACTGCTTTCCACTCCCGACGCGACCACCGATTCCCATGCGAAATGGAGTCAACATCTGTGCGAGCGCACCGCCATTTGCGTCGAGAATGACTCCGAAGCGTGTGTGGATGGTGCGGATTCCTTTCTCGATCGCGGGCTTCGTCGCATT
>DASTVU010000355.1:0-2787 GCA_035758935.1 Pyrinomonadaceae bacterium
GTAATTGCGAATGGCGGCCGAATTGGACGCATACATCTCCCAGCAACCACGGTTTCCGCAACTACACTCGAGCCCATCTGGAACAATAGCCGCGTGGCCAAACTCACCGGCCGTGCCGGTCGAGCCCTGGACCAGTTGATGATTGAGTATCAGTCCGCAGCCGATACCCTCTGAGACTGTGACGACCACTAGATTCCGTAGGCCTTCAGCGCGACGTCCGAAGCAAATCTCCGAAAGTGCACAGGAATTTGCAGCATTTTCCAGTTCTACCGGCAGGCGCGTGGCTTTTTCGAGCGGTGTCTTCAGGTCGAAATCTTTCCAGCCCAGGTTGGGAGCAAAGACGAGTTTCTTGGTTTCGAGATCGACGCGGCCGGGTAAACTCACGCCGATGCCTTCACACGTCAACTCTGGTCGCGCCGTCATGAGCTTGCGGACGCGTGGAACCAGTTCGGCAACGAACTGTTTTGGATCTGTGGGTGTTGCCAGTGAATCTTGTGCGAGAAAATTGGCGTCGAGATCTGCGAGCGCCAGAGTGGTCGTGATCGGACGCACGTTTATGCCGATGATGCCGACGCGCTCTTTATTTAAGTGCAGGAATACCGGGCGGCGACCTCGCGCTGTGTGACCGTTTGCGCCTTCAGTAATCCAGCGTTGTTTGATTAGTTGTTCCGCGATGACGGAAACGGTGCTGCGTTGCAGGCCGGAATGGCGCGCCAGATCAGCCCGGGAAATGGGCTGGTGCGTTCGTATCAGGTTGAGAACGATACGGCGATTGATGTCTCTCGCAGTCTCGCTCGTCGCAACCTGAAAGTTGGACAGATCGATTCTTCGCACGGATATAGCTGCTGGAAAAAACAGGCTATTTAGTTCGTGGCGCGAACTAATACCACGCCTGAGGAAATCAAGTCAATGAAAAAACTTGAAACGCCGAAGGCGTTGGCTAATTTCAGCCCAGGGTTGGAGCACAGCGACAACCCTGGGGTTGAGTTACACGATTCATAACAACCCTGAAAGGGTTCGACGATTGGCGAACCCTTTTAGGGTTTGGTCCGTCTTTTTATTGTGGACCCAGGGTTGGAGCACAGCGACAACCCTGGGCTGAAATTAGCGAACGCCTTCGGCGTTTCAGACACTATTGTCTGGGAAGTTGATCGAGAAATAGATATCGGGCGCGCGTAGTGTCCGTCTCCGCACGCGATTCGACATCTATTCTCATAAATCGCCCGGTGGTGAGCGCCGGCCACTCCGGCAACCCGCCACCATTTGGATTTCCCTTCTTGATGAAGTTCGCAAAATAACTCTGCATGACGTTCGAGACTTTGTAGTCATCGGGTGTCCACGGATACACATCCTTCATTAACTCGAGATTACCCATCGCATATTCAATCTCGGCGGAGTGAGACGCACCACGCGCGGGCGGCGTGTTCTGCGTTCGCATTGGCGGTCGCGGGCGCGTGTAGAAGTATCGATAGACTGGAGCACTCTTCGCATGCAGATCGGCCCACTTCCAGGTGCTATGACCCATCATGCGGTCGCTGGCCAAATCAGTCGCTGCCTGAATAACCTCGTCTGTCGTTGCCGCTGGATAAAGCTTTAACGCTTCATCAACTCGTGTCGGGTACAAGTTCGCCAGAATCTTCTTGTAGTTCTCCACTGTCGGCTGTTTGTCGCCAAAGAGAACGTTCCCGCCCAGCTCTTCAGAATTCCAGCCAACCAGCAACGGCACACGCGCTTGTTTTCCCGTTTGATAGGTCGTTGCCGGATCCTCGGTCAGAAAGTAGCCGTCGATCGTCGGCGGGAAACGGCCGACACTGGCCCAACCACCTTTACTCGCAACGTCAAGGAGCTGTTGCGCGGGAATCGCCCGCAATGCGGCAATCGATTGCGCGTTCAAACCTGCCGCCAACTTGCTTCCCTGCTCTTCTGCTTTTTCACGCGGTGCCGCGGAGAGTGCGCCCGTCATCGCACCGCTTTCACCAATCGCACCCGCGATGAGATTCTTCGACAGCGGCGAAGCGAGGTGTGCGCTAACAGACATCGATCCCGCAGACTCACCAGCAATCGTGACGCGTCTCGGATTGCCGCCGAAATTCGTGATGTTCTTCTGCACCCATTGCAAAGCTGCGTTCTGGTCCAGAAATCCGTAGTTGCCCGAAGCGTGATGCGCCGACTCTTTCGTCAACTCCGGATGGGCCATAAATCCAAACACTCCCAAGCGGTAGTTGACCGTCACCACGACGACGCCTTTCGCCGCCATGCTCTCGCCATCGTATCGAGGTTCTGATCCGTCGCCGCTCACAAAGCCGCCGCCGTAGAAATAAACAAGCACCGGAAGTCGTTCGCGATTGGATTTCGCAGGAGTCCAAACATTCAAATAGAGACAGTCTTCACTCACCCCGTTTGACCGGAAAACCATGTCGTCGAAGATTCGGGCCTGCATACAACGTGGGCCAAAGTCGACTGCCTTCCTCACGCCCTTCCAGTTCTCGACTGGTTGCGGTTCTCGCCAACGCCGATCACCGGTTGGTGACTCCGCGAACGGAATGCCTCTGAAGATGCGAACGCCCGAAGGCTGTACACCGCGGCCTTCAACAGTGCCGTTTGCAGTTTGGACCAGATCCGCGGCGAGAGTAACGGTAGCAGCGCACACGAAAGTAATTGGAAGTAGAAAAGCCTTTACTCGCTTCAAGACGGAACCTCGCTTTGACAGGATTAACAGGATTTACAAGCTTAACAGAATTTTTATCTTGTAAATCCTGAAAATCTCGTTAATCCTGTTCACACTTC
>DASTVU010000356.1:0-5247 GCA_035758935.1 Pyrinomonadaceae bacterium
CGCAGGAAACGAACGATGCGGAGTTTGATGACGAAGTCGTCAACGATCTCCTGCGCTTGTTGCTCGGTTATCGCTCCTGATTTCAAGTCGCGCTGGAAGTAGATATCGAGAAAGGTCGATGTTCGGCCGAGCGACATTGCCGCGCCGTTTTGTTCCTTCACTGCGGCGAGATATCCGAAGTACAGCCACTGCACGGCCTCGCGAGCACTGTGAGCCGGAGTGGAGACGTCGAACCCGTAGTTCGTCGCCATCTGTTGTAGTTCTTTGAGGGCTCGAATCTGTTCGCTGAGTTCTTCGCGATCGCGGATGATCTCGTCGGTCGACATCGCCGCGTCAAGACTGCGCCTTTCTTCTTCCTTCTCCTCAATCAGCCGCGCAACTCCATAGAGCGCAACTCTCCTGTAATCGCCGATGATGCGCCCGCGCCCGTACGCGTCAGGCAATCCGGTCAATATGTGTGAACTGCGACATCTCCTCACATCCGCCGTGTAGGCGTCGAAGACGCCTTCGTTATGTGTCTTGCGATATTTTGTGAACGTCTCGACTATGTGTGGATCAGGTTCGTAGCCATATGTCTTCAGCGCATTGAGCACCATACGGAAGCCGCCGTTGGGCATGATTGCACGCTTGAGCGGCGCATCAGTTTGCAGGCCGACGATCACTTCGTTCTCGCGATCGATATAGCCCGGAGCATGTGCGGTGATCGAACTCGGAATTTGCGAGACGTCGAGCACTCCTTTCTTACGCTCTTCCACGAAGAGCTGATTCAATTGCTCCCAGATCTTCGTCGTGCGTTCTGTGGCCGGCGTGAGAAAGGATTCATCCCCTTCATACTGCTCGTAGTTCTGTTGAATGAAGTCGCGGACATTGATCTCCGTTTGCCAGAGACCAGTATTGAAACCTTCCCATTGTGGGATGATTTTCTTTCCCGTGATTTCCTGAGGTGCAGCGCTGGCCATCGTAAGTCTCCTTGTCGTTCTCAAGCTGCTTTTGCGAGTCCCAAGAGCAAGCCGGTGTGTCGAGCGATCATCAACTCTTCGTTCGTTGGAATTACCCAGACGGAAGTTTTGCAGTTGGTGGTAGAAATCTTTGAGAGACACTTCGCGTTCGCCGCTTCGTCGAGCTCGATCCCAAGCCACGCTGACGCCTCACAGATTCGTTTGCGTATCTCAGGTGAGTTCTCTCCGATTCCGGCGGTGAAAACGAGTGCGTCAAGTCCGCCGAGGGCCGCAGTTAATGCTCCGATCTCTTTGGCGGCGCGATAGACGAAGTAGTTCACTGCAAGACGAGCAGGAGACTCGTTTCGTCCCAGGAGGTCGCGCATGTCGTTGCTGATTCCGGAGATGCCAAGCAGGCCCGATTTCTTGTAGAGGAGTGTTTCGACTTCTTTCGCCGAGAAGTTCAGAGTTTGAAACAGATGCAGGATCACGCCGGGATCGATCGCGCCGGGACGCGTCCCCATGCACAGACCATCGAGTGCCGTAAATCCCAGTGTGGTGTCTACGCTCTTTCGCTTTTTCAGAGCGCACAAACTCGATCCACTTCCCAGATGAGCAACAATCACGCGCCCGTCAGCGATTTCCGGAGCAACTTGTGGCAAAGCCGAAGCGATGTATTCGTACGACAATCCGTGGAAGCCATACCGTTGCAGACCTTGTTCACGCAGCTCACGTGGAAGCGGAATAAGTTCTGCAACGGCCGGTTGCCCACGATGAAAACTGGTATCGAAACACGCGACTTGAGGTATTCCCGGTAATCGTTCGAAAACTGCTTCTATCGCCGCAAGGTTGTAAGGTTGATGAAGAGGCGCGAGTGGAACCAGTTGATGCAGCTCGCGCAACACGTCTGCATTCAATATCGTTGGACCAGTGAACCGCGCGCCTCCATGGACCACGCGATGGCCCACACCCAGCAAACGCGAGCGATTGTATTTGGAGCGGAGCCAGGCGGCGAGCGCATCGAGTGCTTCATGTGCATCGCGAACCGCGACATCCTGCTTCGCGAGGATTTCACCGTTTTCATCTTTGACGGACAAGCGAGGCGCCGTGCCGATGCCTTCGATCTGCCCGCGCGCTTCTAACCGCCAGCGTTGACCCGGCGGCCGTTCAAAGACGCAGAACTTTAGACTCGATGAACCGGCATTGAGTACGAGTGCGTAGTCTTCCATTACTAAACTCCTGCCACAAAGAGGCACAGGCAAACCTTTGTGCTTTATGTGCCTTATGTGCTTTTTGTGGCTTCACCTCCTAAAGTCCCGCGACGTGCATGAGCCACCAGTTTCGCTACTGCACAACTCGCAATCCGCGAGCGCACGCTGTCGGCGCGACTGGTCAAAATCACCGGCACTCTCGCGCCCAGGACCATGCCGGCACTGTCTGCGTTGGCGAGAAAGCTCAATTGCTTTGCGAGAATGTTGCCCGCTTCGAGATCGGGCGCGAGCAGAATGTCAGGATCGCCTGCGACCGCCGACTTGATACCTTTCGTCTCCGCGGCTTGCCTACTGATGGCATTGTCGAAGGCGAGTGGGCCATCGAGAAGGGCCCCCGTGATCTGCCCGCGTTCGGCCATCTTGCAGAGCGCGGCGGCGTCGATAGTGGCGGGCATTTTTGACGTCACCGTTTCCACGGCTGCGAGAATAGCGACCTTGGGTTTCTCGAGTCCGAGTGCAATGGCGAGATCGATTGCGTTCTGGCAGATGTCAACTTTGTCTTCGAGAGATGGCGAAATGTTGATGGCGCCGTCTGTGACAATCAACACTTTGTGATACGTGGGCACGTCCATTACGAACACATGACTGATACGACGTCCCGTGCGCAGGCCGCCTTCGCGTGAGACAACTGCTGCCATTAACTCGTCTGTGTGCAGACTTCCTTTCATCAGGATTTCTGCTTTGGCTTCCCTGATCAGCTCGACAGCTTTCGCAGCAGCGGCCTGGCTATGCGGTACGTCGATGATTGACAGTTTGCCGAGATCGATTTTGGCGGCGGCGGCGATCTCCGCGATTTTGGTTGCCGGGCCAACAAGCAGGGGCGTGATCAGACCTTTTTCCGCCGCCTCGACTGCTCCTGCCAACGCCGTCGCTTCGCAGGGATGGGCCACTGCTGTCGGAACCGGCGGCAGGAATTCGCACCGCGCCAGAAGTCGTTCGTATTTTCCAGTTCCTATTGCTGGTTTCATGCTTTTATTTCTCCGCTCATTCTGATCATCCTGGCCGAGGTCCACGTGCTGCTGGACCCGTCTCTTTCAAGAACAGCACCGTTAGCAGAACCGCGATTGCAACTCCGAAAAGGAGTGGTGAAAAGGTGGTCTGAAAGTGCTGCAACTCCATTCGCGCTGATCCGCCTGACGCGTTCTGAAGCATCCAGCCGAATACCGGTCCCAGCAGTGCGCTCAAAGTAAAATTCAAGAAGTTGACGACACCGGTCGCTGTGCCCGCGAACTGAGGTGGGTTAGCTTCTTTGATTACTGTGTAGGGCAACATCGCAGCGCCGGACGCGATGCCTGTAATCAGCCCCAGGACGTAAGGAGGAAACACTCCGGGAGTCCCATAGAGAATCCACGCGAGACACGCGAACAGCACGATACCGGCGCTCGCTATAACTGGTTTGCGACGACCGATTCGATCGGAAAGAAGACCAAGCAGAGGACATCCGATGATCCATCCAAAAGGAACTGTCGCCGATCGCATTACTGCCTCGCCATAATCCACGCCGTGGGCTTCCTGTAGAAAGCGGACGCCCCAGATCATGTCGAAGATGGTTGTCGGTATAAACATAAACCCGGCAATCAAACCGCACAGGATTGACTGCGGGTTCTTGAAAACTGTTGCGAACGCACTTGCAACTGTTTTTAGTCCGCCTCCGGACTGTGGTGAACTTTCATTCGGGATCAGGAAAAATAGAGCTACTGCGATGAGCAAACTGATCACGCCCATCCCGATCCAGAAGTGATTCCAGGCAACTCCACGGCCGATCATTGGTCCAACAACAAACTGGCCCGCCGATCCGCCTGCCATGCCAAACATCTGTGTGGCGCCAATCAACGTCGCGGCTTTGGAAGGCGCGAAGTTCTTAGTGGCGATGTAGATCGCTCCCACAAGAGCAAATACTCCGCCGGCGCCCTGCAGAAACCTGCCTACTCCGGCAAGTTGACTATTGCCGATTGCGAACATCAATGCGCCGATACCGACGACAGCCGCTGCACCAGGCAAGAGACGGCGTGGTCCAATGCGGTCTATTGCGGCTCCGGCAATAAGGCTGAACGGGGAGTATCCGTAGTAAAAGAGACCTACAATCGCGGCAACACCAAGCGGTGTGATGCCGAAGGCATTGCTTAACTCCGGCATCATCACCGCTGGCGCGGAGCGCAGCGCATACTGGTGAAAGTAAAAGATCGCCGTGAGCACCCATGCAACAACCGCCATTCGAACACCTGCGCTCGAATCGCGCTGCGACAGTACTTCGATTGTTGCCGGCGTTTCCATTACGTAGTTGGCCACGGATGAATCCGCATTTATCTGAGGCACAAACTGTCCCAGCAATGCTGCGTCTGCCGTTACAACTGTATTCACGTACGAATAACGCGCTACTGTCAGAGTTAACAGGTATGCAGGCTTGGCCCTAAGCGGTAAGCTGAACTTTAGGAATTTCGTCTATAACGGGATGTCAGAAGCTGAAGATCGTCTGGAGGATCGGAACCCAGCCGGTCATTCCTCCGGTATACGGAGTGATGTTGCTGCCGTAAGCGCTTTTCACGACCCGCATCATCTCTCCCTGGAACCACACCCGCTGGTTCGGAACGAAGAACCACTTTAAACCTGCGGCCCCTTCATAAGAGTTGCCAAACTGGCCAGCGATTCCCGACCCACGACCATAGATCATGAGCTTCCTCGGAGTTATGAAATAGCTTGCGGAAAACTCGCCGCCCTGGTCGAAAGTAGATGTGAGCGGAAGCGGACCGTCAGCCACGAAGTCGTTTAGCCAGCGAAAGTAGTATTGCCCATTGATCGCGAGGCCCCGCCACTTCATGCCGCCGTCTATGGCCCACATACGGTACGTCGCCTTATCCACAGTGACACCCGGCGCGAACGCTCCAGTAGAAAACGTGAGCACTCCATCAGAGTTGTGGATCGATGTATTTTCCGGATTGCTTTGATCGAGATTTGAAAACCGATCTTCTCTTGACCTGGTGAAGCTCGTACCGAATCGAAGGAGAGGCTTCTCGGAGTTAAAATAATCGTCGTACATG
>DASTVU010000357.1:0-5769 GCA_035758935.1 Pyrinomonadaceae bacterium
TGCTGAAGCGTCTGAAGCCGTATCCGATTCCGCCGCCGCCGGAACCGATCTAAATCTGTTATGCCTGTTGTTAAGAAACGTAATCAGCAAACTGAGACGAGGCTCCTGCTGGAGTCGGAAGATCCGGTTGAGTTGCCGCCGGCTGAGATCGACGACGCGTCGGTGCTGGTCCAGTTTGAGAAGTTTAAGCCGTTCATCCCGGAGCTACTCGAAACCTTGCGCGCTGGGTCCGTGGCTGAGCCCGTTCCCGTGATGATCGATGGCTCAACGTTTGCGATTCATGGCCCAACTCGAACTTTCTGGGTGAAGCTCTGGCACGCAGCCGGTACCGACATGACGAAGATCGATCGCGCGCAGGTAATCAGTTGTTTGCCGTCCACGCGCGGCGTTCAGGTGCTGGTTGAATCGCCTGAAGAAGAGTAATTAGCCACTGATGAACACGGATTTCCGAACCAGATCGGTTATCAATCCGTGTTCATCCGTGGCTAATTGATTGTATGGTCGAACTACCCGACAAGGTTTCATTTCTCGCCCGGGCGATTCACGCCGCGGGTGGTCGTGCCCTGCTCGTGGGTGGTTGTGTGCGCGATGCGCTGATGGGAGCACAACCGAAAGACTGGGATCTCGAAGTCTACAACCTCGACGCCGTTCACCTTCGCGAAATGTTGGACCAGTTTGGTCCAGTCAATGTCGTGGGCGAATCGTTCACTGTCTACAAGCTCGGGCAACATCTCGACGTCTCGATCCCGCGCCGTGAGCGTAAAACGGCACGCGGTCACAAGGGATTTGTGATCGAGGGCGATCCGTCGATGAGTGTTGACGAAGCCTCGCGACGCCGCGACTTCACGATTAACGCGATTCTTCAGGATCCGCTTACAGGTGAATTGATCGATCCGTACCACGGTCGTCGTGATATTGAGCAACGAATCTTGCGAGCTGTTTCAGCCGAGACGTTTGCGGAAGATAGCCTGCGTGTGTTGCGTGCGGCGCAGTTTGCCGCTCGATTTCAATTCGACATCGATCCTGACACGGTTGCACTTTGCCGCGAAGTAGATCTCACTGATCTTCCAGCAGAGCGAATCTGGGGAGAGCTGGAAAAACTACTACTTCGGGCACAGCATCCATCTGGCGGCCTTGAGTGGTTACGAGAGCTCCGTGCGATAGAACAGATCTTCCCGGAGATTCAGAGCTTGATTGATGTGCCACAGGATCCGGAATGGCATCCTGAGGGAGATGTGTTTGTGCACACGCAACTGGTTATCGATCGCGCGCGCGAGTTGATCGACGCGCTGTCGTATCCGCGAAAGGTGACAGTGATGCTTGCGGCCCTCGCACATGATTTCGGCAAGCCTGCTACGACGGAGTTTATTGACGGCCGATTACGTTCGCGTGGACACGAAGAGGCAGGTGTGCCGCCGACGGAAAGTTTTCTGGACCGCATCAACATACACACGATCGACGGTTACAACGTGCGTGAGCAGGTGATCGCGCTCGTGCGCGAACATCTGAAGCCCGGTGAGTTTTTCAAGAAGCGCGACGAAGTTGGTGAAGGGGCGTTTCGACGTCTCGCACGCCGGTGCGAACCGGATCTCTTGTACCGCGTTGCTAAAGCGGATTCGCTCGGGCGCAATGCTGAGTGGGTCCCACGCGAAAAGTGGTATGGAGCCGAGGCACAGGAGTGGTTTATCGAGCGCTCACGAGAGTTACAGGTCGAACAGCGTCCGCCTGATCCAATACTGCTTGGCCGGCATCTGCTCGAGCTTGGAGTTAATCCTGGGCCAGAGATGGGCGAGATCACCCGCGCAGTCTACGAGATGCAGTTGGATGGGCGTGTGCGTACGCTCGACGAGGCGATCGCGGAAGCTAAGAAGATTATTAGCCACGGATCCGTGTGATCCGTGGCTAAGCTTTCGGTTGTTGTTGTGTAACGCAGTGGATTGTTCCCATGCCCCAGACTAACGGTTCGCAGTTGATTGGAACCACACGGCGAGTGGGGAAAAGTTTCTGGAGCGTATCGACAGCGCGAGTATCGTTGGTGTGACCGAAGACAGGTGCAAGAACGACGTTATTGGCGATGTAGAAGTTTGCATAGCTCGCAGGCAGGCGATCGAGATCACGCGTGCTGGTGCTCGTACCGCCGACAATTCCCGGCATCGGTAGAGTGACGATTTCAAAAGGTCTTCCTTCTGTGTCAGTCATCGATCGAAGCCGCGCGAGATTGTCCTGCAGTAATTCGTAGTTTGCATCGTGTGGATCGTCTTCGAGAGCGCAGACGATCACATTGGGTGCAACAAAACGGGCGATGTCGTCGATATGTCCGTCGGTGTCGTCTCCGACAATGCCTTCGCCCAGCCATAAAACTTTGCGCACACCAAGATAGTCTTTCAGGTACTGCTCGATCTGTTCACGAGACAATTCGGGATTGCGATTTGGATTCAGCAGGCATTGCTCCGTCGTCAGCACACAGCCGGCGCCGTTCACCTCGATCGAGCCGCCTTCCATCACGATTCCCGGTGAAAATCTTTGCAACTTCAGAAACGATTCAAGGCGACGCGGCACGCTGTCGTCTTTCTTTAGCTCTTCGTACTTATTTCCCCAGGCATTGAAGATCCAGTCGTTAAAGGCGACTTCGCCGTTTGGGCCAACGAGAAAATTTGGACCATAGTCGCGAATCCATGAGTCCACGGTTTCAATGTGATGGAAATGAATCTGCGCCGCGGTTGCAGCACTGACTCGATCTCGGATGGCTCGTTCCGTCTCCTCGTCGTCAACCAGCAGGTTGACGATCTCGTGCGGCGTAAGCGCGGCGATCATGTCGAGATAGATCTGTTCTACGTAAGTAACCCGGTCAGGCCAGGTTTCGGGATCCTTGGGCCACGTTAGCCAGGTCGCCTCGTGTGGATGCCATTCCGCGGGCATGCGGAAGCCCATGGCTGCCGGTGTCTTTAGCTGTGAGTCATCCATCAAGAGTTTCAGATCTGAGTGCTTTGAGTCGAAAGTATCTGTACATTCCGACAAAACTTATCAAAACCCAGAATACTTCCATGAGTAGAGCGGAAAGATTGAAGTCGAAGAGCAGTGAAACGACGATCAGGCTCGCGCCGATTGCATTCAGAAGCGAGTAAGCCAGCCCGTCACTGGGGAGTTTGTTCAACTGCAACATCAGATAGGTGATGATAAGTATTACCACGCCGATGTTGCCGAGGAGGTCCAGGGGGCCGTAACTCATAATGATCCACCGAATCTGAATCGCAGCCCTTCATAAGCATCGATGCGGCGGTCGCGCAGGAAGGGCCAGTTTTGGCGCGTCTCTTCAATTTTAGAAATATCACAATCAACGACGAGCACCTCTTCCTGATCGGCAGACGCCTTGGCAATGATCCTGCCGAACGGATCAGCTACAAACGACTGTCCCCAGAAAGTTAGCTTTCCTTCATGGCCCACGCGATTCACGACCACAACGTAAACTCCGTTCGCAATCGCATGACCGCGCTGAATCGTTTCCCACGCCGAGTGTTGGGCCGCGTTCATTTCCGGCTCTTCATCAGGAAGCCAGCCAATCGCGGTTGGATAAAAAAGAAACTGGGCGCCACCTAACGCAGTCAATCGTGCGGCTTCGGGAAACCATTGATCCCAGCAAACTAGCGTGCCGATCTTGCCGTAGGCAGTGTCGTGAGTTTGGAAACCGAGATCGCCCGGAGTGAAATAAAACTTCTCGTAATAAAGCGGATCGTCGGGGATGTGCATCTTGCGATAACGTCCGGCAATCTTTCCGGAAGCATCGATCATTACGGCCGTGTTGTGATAGACGCCGGCTGCTCTCTTTTCAAAGAGCGACGCGACGATGACAACTTTGTTTTGACGCGCCACCTTGCTCAGCGCCTCTGTTGATGGTCCAGGGATGGTTTCGGCCAGTTTGAAGAGTTGAATATCTTCCGTTTGACAGAAGTACTGGGAGCGAAATAGTTCCTGCAAACAAACGATCTGCGCACCCCGCTTCGCGGCGTCGTTGATACCCGCAATAGCCTTCTTCAGATTGGTTTCCGGCTTGGGCTCACAACTCATCTGCACCAGACCGACGGTGGTTATGTCACCGGCTCGCTTTTTCTTCGGCATGCGCGAAGTATAGCCACAAACAGGAAGAAAATGCACAGTTGGCCTGCTAAATGATTTTGCGCTTTTTGTGCTTTTTTGTAGCCTCCGGTAAGATGTCCGGTCATTTTTATCAGCCTACTGGAAAGAGTAATGAAATGATCGAATTTGAACTGACCGAAGACCACAAGGCACTCGTGCAAACAGTGCGCGAGTTTGCACAAAAAGAAGTCGCGCCTCACATCAAAGAATGGGATGAAAAGCAACATTTTGAGCCTTCAGTTCTGCAGAAGATGGCCGCTTTGAACCTGCTCGGCGTCTGCATTCCCGAAGAATATGGCGGCGCCGGCTTTGATTACATCTCGCTGGGACTTGTTTGTGAGGAGCTCGAGGCAGTCGATACCTTCATGCGAGTAGTGATGTCGGTCCACACCGGTCTGAATTCTTTGACGCTTTATACCTGGGGGAGTGAAGAGCAGAAGCAGAAATATCTGGTCCCTCAGGCCAAGGGTGAAAAGATTTCCACCTATGGTTTGACCGAACCGGGCGCAGGTTCGGACGTGGTTGGAGCGCGGTCGACGGCGCGTCGCGAAGGAAACGAGTGGGTATTGAACGGCGAAAAGATGTGGATCAGTTTGGCCGACGTGGCCGACAACTTTCTCTTCTTTTGCTGGACCGATGAGGAAAAACGTCGCAAACGCGATCACACGGGGATGTCGTGTTTCATTGTCGAGCGAACCATGAAAGGGTTCTCTTCGGGAACGATTCACGGAAAGCTCGGCATTCGTGCGGGCAACACCGGTTACTTCTCATTGCAGGACGTGCGCGTGCCGCAGGAAAACATGGTTGGTGAGGAAGGCGAAGGCTTCAAGATTGCGATGTTTGCGCTCGAGCAGGGACGTTACACGGTTGCGTCCGGGGCCACTGGAGTAATTCGTGCATCGCGTGACGCCTCCGTGGCTTATGCAAACACGCGTGAGACGTTCGGGACTCGCATCGCAAATCACCAGCTCGTGAAGCAGAAGATCGCCGAGATGGAATCCGACTACCAGATGAGCCACCTATTGTGGCTGCGCGCCGGCTGGTTAAAGAACGAGGGCAAGCCGAACGCGAAGGCGACGAGCCTCGCGAAGTGGCAAGCCACCACGCGCAGTGAGAAAGCTGCCTCGATGGCGATCGAAGTCCACGGCGCGAATGGTTATTCAAACGACTATCCAGTCGAGCGTTACCTGCGTAACTGCAAGGCCGCAATCATCTACGAGGGCACACGCGACATCCACACGCTGATGCAAGCCGACTGGGCCCTGGGATTGAAGAAAGAAAAACCCGCGCGCAGGACGCTTCCACCCTTCAAAAAACCCGCGTAACGAATCTTTAGTGCGATAAGAAGACGTCCCACGCCCAGCGTCCGACTGTGGCGTCGCGGGCGTCTTTCACTTTCGCTCGATACTTAAACTCGTTCCCGAATTCGTCCACGCGCTTCGACTCCTTGAAGTCCAGCTCGAGCGCCTTCAAATTCAACTCGGCGAGCGTGTGAAGCTCCTCAGGCTCGGAAATGCCATTGTGATTTACGTCCTGCCATAAACGAAGACTCTCGAACACCAGGTCGCGATAGTCGATCACGCCGTCAGCGTTGCCGCCACTTGAGGGTTTATCAAACTCTGCGAGTGCCAGAAA
>DASTVU010000358.1:0-2980 GCA_035758935.1 Pyrinomonadaceae bacterium
CTGGTAGCTCTGGAAGTAAATGCCGGAGATCTGTCCGACCATCCAGTCGTAGAGCTCACGATTCGTGAACTTGCTGCGCATGAACTCGTCGACTTCTCTCGTGTTCTCGACTTGCAGATCGTGATTCCTCAGTTCTGTTTCAGCAATCGCCACGCGAATATCAGCGCCTGCGATCTGCTTCTCGATCTGTTCGAGCTCTTTGTTGGCAAGTCGTTCCTGGAGCTTCCAGTCGTCGAAGCGACGGTAATGTCCGCCCATGATCGCCGACATTGAGGCACTACTGTTCATGAGTGATGCGACTTTCCCGATCGATTCACTAAAACTGATAACTCCAGCACCGATGTTGTCACCACCGAACGTTGTTCCAATCGAAGTCGGCGAGCCAATCTTCAGGTTCGGAATCAGATGTAGTGATCCAGCCAGGGCCAGCATGGCCACTTCAGTTGCCTGCAAGCCAAGGCTCGCACCTGTCAGTGAAATTTGCGTTGTCTCCCACGGATTCATGAACGCAATGTCGCGATAGTAGTCGCGGCGGATCGTGGTCAGCTCTTTAGTTCGGTCCAGTCCTTCACGAGTGGCTGTTGCTTCCTGGAGCTGCTTCTCCTTGATCGCACGCACTGCATTCAGCACCTTCATCTCGTGTGTCGAGCGCAGCAAGGCCATCTCCTCGGCGTCGCGTTTCTCGAGTGCCGAGAGTAATGCGCCACCCAACGACTTCACTTCACCACACAGCTCAGTCGCCTTTTGCAACATGACGTTGAAGCGATAGTGCGGCAACGCGACATTGATATCGCTGAGCGCACTCGCAACATCCACTCCGACGCCGGCCGCTTTCACCAGCAACGCCGGATCGATCGGCGACTCAAACGTTGGCAGTGAACGAACAATGCCATCGATGTTCTGGCAATGACGAATCTTGAAGAGCCGATCCGCCACCGTCTTCCAATAACCGAGCAGCTTGTCGTTTCCAGGAATTCCGAAGAACGGCATCAACGGCATACCATCACCACTGTCGTCCGCCGGCGGAATGACTGAAGGCGATACAAAACCTTCAATCTCCACCGATGCGTTCGCCAGACCGTTGAGGTCACTCTGATCGTCGAGGCTGCGGAACGTTTGCACCTTCGCTTTCGCGCGCGCCGGAATCTGTTCCGGACGGCGACCGAGAATCTGTGCAGCCAGGATGTAAAGTTGTGTCGCTTCATTGATCGATTCAATCGTGTCGCGACGGAACAACTGATCGCCCCAGGCAATCAGGTTGTCGATGTAGCGCATGACAACCGCTTTCATGTATGT
Organism: Pyrinomonadaceae bacterium; assembly: GCA_035758935.1. Lineage (GTDB taxonomy): Bacteria > Acidobacteriota > Blastocatellia > Pyrinomonadales > Pyrinomonadaceae > PSRF01. Next base: position 1,297 of record DASTVU010000358.1, read on the forward strand.
GACTAGACGCAACCTGGCGATGACGTGTGGTTTGAATGGATTGGCTTGCCACTCCGTGATCTGCGCTTTCAACGCATCCGTGTCCTTAAACAAATCTTCGAGAGTCTTAGTTCCTTCCAATGCTTGTTTGTAGAGTGGCTTAACGCGCCAGAAACGTTCCGGCCCCGGAGTGCCGGAGTTTTCCGGTGAGTCGGTCGCCGTCGGATCGAAGATGTAGTGGAACCACTTCTGCGCCTCCTCGAAACGTTGATTCTTGCTCAACTGCGTCGCAATCAGGAACGGCGTGTGGAAGAACAGCTCCCAGTTATAGACCGAGTAAGCGCCGCTATAACTGAAATCGACGTCCTCACGCGGCTTGGCAGTTATATCCACTTGCGTAGCATCAGCCGAATAGTCATCAAATACGATCGGCGAATCGATCAACCGTTGATTCGCTAGTGATAACAATCCACTGACGCCGGAATGATTTAGCGACTTGAAGAAAACCGGGATTGACGGATGGTAGTACGTGCTGAACTTGACCAGCCCGCTATCGTCGTCACGACTAACGAAATAACTCCGCGCATCGTCCTGGAAGAACGCCGGGTACTCCAGTTTCTTTGCCTGGTAGCTTTGGTGCATCGGCAACAAGCGGAACGTGCCGGGCGTTTTCTTGAGTATGTTTGTTTCAGTCAGACCATCGCTGCTTTGATTCGCATACTCGACCATCATCATGTTTTCGAAGCGTGTTCCGACTACGGGCTCGATCCTGGTGGTCGCGTTCGAATCAAACAGCGCCATCACGCTTTGCTGTCCGTCATCAAAATAGAACGACGCTATCGCCTGTGTTTGATCCACGGACGAAGTCGTGAAGGTTGTAGAAGAGGTCGTCGTGGGAATCGTGACGAGATCAAACGTACATTCCGCTTCAGTGACGATCTCGCACACTTGAGTCTCACCGGGCAGGGCCATCGATCCAGCCAGTGGCTTAATCGCATCGACATTAACCAGCGACGCGGGCGCAGTAGTTTCCACCGCGAGCAACGAGCTCTTAGGCGAATGGCCATTGCCACCCACAAGCAACGGTTGCTGATTTCTGTCTACGATCCAACAGACTTGCTTTTGACCCGTGTTGGTAATGCCTTGCGGCTTGTAGTCTGCGGACGAAAGGTAATACTTAAGCGTGCCCGTGGTCGTGTTCTTGATCTCGCGGGTGCCGGTATTCGAGAGTGTCAGTGGCGGATTAACATTTTGATTGTTGGAATCCTTCACGATGATCTCAACTAAACTCGCGTCTCCAGCCTGAAACAGTTGGTTATTCACTGACGCAATCACATTCTTGGACTTACCCGCACCCAGGGTGAACAAATACGTCTCCTGTTTTGGTCGCGGGTCATTCGCAGTAATAGTGACTGTGCTGAGTTTTTCTATTGGACCATAGAAGTCGATAAACAACTGCTCGTCGAAAGTCGGCGTAGTTTGTACGCGAGTCTTGAATGAGAAAAGCTTGAAGTCGGCGGCGCTCAGCTCGTCGTCCGGATGCTTCAACGTGCTGCGGAACGGACTCGCCAGTTTCTTCGCCGACCACTTTCCGTTTTTGTATTCGGTCCAGGCGAGCTGGATCTCGATCTCTTTGGCGCCTTTCTCCATCGGACTTCCCGGCGCCGGCATCTTGATCTCTTTCTCCTGCTGCTTAACGGTAAAG
>DASTVU010000359.1:0-8265 GCA_035758935.1 Pyrinomonadaceae bacterium
GAATCTCAAGAGCAAGTACGACGTGATCCTGTTTGCGCCGGTCGGACGCCCCGCACAAGCCATCATCAACGGCATGCCGATGTATGGGAATCCGCTTCCGTGGAAAAAAACTCAGCTCACGCCGAACCTTGGCGGGATCGATGAAACTGACGACATGCGGCCGGGTCTTGGTTGGAACGGTTTGCAGAACCTGCAGAAGTTTGTGAAAGACGGCGGATTATTTATCACGGTCGACGATACGTCGGAGTTCGCAGTGAACTACGGATTCACGGGCGGAGTCTCTGCGAGTCGTTCGCAACGTCTGCGCGCAATTGGCGCGATACTGCGGACGAAGACAGTCGATGCAGCGAGTCCAATCGCGTACGGCTACGGCGACTCACTCGCGATGTATTGTTTCAACGGCGCTGTTTACAACATCAACAACGGCGTGGGAGGGCGCGGTGGACGTCAGGCGCCGCGGGCCACTGGTCGCGGCACACCGGACGATCCGGATGTACCGCAAGGACGTCCGCCTGCAGAAATACCTGAGCCACCCCCGCGCGTTGAACCATGGGAAGCGCCGAAGGTAACTGACGAACAGCTTCGCAATGCGATTGGACTGATACCACCCAACCAGCGTCCACGCGTGGTCCTGCGTTATGCAGACAGTCGCGATCTATTTGTTTCCGGGTTGCTGGATGGTGGCGACGAGATCGCACAGCGAGCAGCGATCATCGATGTGCCTTCCGGCAACGGCCACGTTTTGCTCTTCTCAACCAACCCCTTCTGGCGTGGACAAACGAAGGGAAGCTATTTCCTGATCTTCAACGCGATCATGAACTGGGACAACCTCAACGCCGGCCGCAAACTCGACGAAAAGTAGCCACAAACCATCCACAGATTACGCAGATTCTGTGTAATCTGTGGATGGTTTAACGATCCCATTCTTTGAGGCCGTCAACCACGCGTAACACCTCGCTGCGTTTCTTCTCAAACACTGCGAACATGAAGATGATCGTGGCGCCGGTGACGATTCCAGCCACGTACCACAACCACGTCCAGCCGAAGTTTGCCGACGCGTACCAAATCATCGTGACGATCGACAACAAGAGAAAGATCGAGCCCAGCAATAACAGACCGCGAATGCGAAACAGAATTCCGGCAAACACACCAGCGAGTGAGAACGATCCGAGAATTAACGGCAGCCACGGCGAGTTTGCAACGCCGTTGATAAAGATGTCCGCCGTCGATGAAACGTAGATCGTGACCAGCGATAAGTATCTGACGCCCGTCATCTGATCTTCCGTCATTTTCTCTTCATTCAGGTACGCTGCGATCAGAACCGAAAGCGCAACCGGAACGAGCCACAACTGCGGATGCTGCAGGAACTGATAATCCTCTGTGCGCTGAAACGCGTACCAGAGCCCTGCGTTGCCGGCGAGTGCCGCTACAACTCCGAACCCGAACGAACGACGCAGGATCGACAACAAACCGTAAAGCCCGCCTACGATAAACAGCAGCAGCGAGAAATCGACTTCCGACGAGACGATCCAGAACCCAAGCACCGGCAACAACGGTACAAACGCACCCGTGCGTTCCAGTGGTTCTGAAAGCACGAGCAACTGCCGCCGCCGCAGCGCTTCGCTCGTCACTACACCGAAGTATGCGATTACCATCACGACCAGCGGCCAGTAGCGTTCGATAAAGCCGGTGAACAACCACGGCATCGTCAAACGAATGTGCAGAAACAGCAACGCCAGCATGACCTCACCGGCGTAGACGTATTTCATCCGTCCGCGCTCCGAGAGACCCAGCGGATCGTGATTCGGCGACAAAGCGAATAACACGGAAATCACGACAGCGGCGACGAGCGTAAGAGCAATAGTAATTAGCGCGAGGGGATGAATGAGGACCGCGCCGAAATCGAGTTGGTAGCGCACTTCTGTACCCAAACAGAAGAACAACGCCAATATGCCGGCGCCGATCACCCATGGCACGCACGCACGCGCGGCACTGGTCCATTCAGAAAAACGGGCACTCAGTTTGTCGAGAATTAAACCGTAGAGAGCCGTCAGTCCAAACACTACAACCATCAAGATCACGCTGCGATTCAGCCATGTGCTATTAACGCCCGGTGTCAGCCACGACCAACCGATGAAGATCGCGCCAATCACTGCCACGAGGATCGCCGCACGTCGCGAATTTTTCGCCTTGACACCTTCGGCTAACAATCCAACCGCCAGAAATTGTCCAAGGAAAGCGAGTGCCGCCGTCACGCGCAGACTAAAGTCAACGAAGGAGACGTTTATCCAGTAGGCGAGAATGCCGGTCGTGACTAGAGCAACGCCAGTGAGCGCGGTGAGCCACCACAGTTGGGTGGCATCAGGTTTCATACGCTCAGGCACGTGAAGCTGCGTGGCGAAGCTAATGATCCGTCGACGCCAATGCCAAACAAGTGCAACGCACAGACTGTAGGCAGAGAGAATCAGCGTCACTGCCCAGGCGAATCGCGTCGAAGGCAGATTCAATTCCGCCAACACAATCGCACACGCAACCAGCCCGAGTGCGTAAAGACTGACGACGGCGTATTTCGCGTAGCGGTCTAATAGACACGCCAGCATTAGTGTTGTGACAGAAAGGAAGGCGAGCCACGTCGGTTCGGGGATGGTCGACAACGCATATGTTTCAAGATTGACACTCAAGTTGAAAACAACAAGGAGCGTTAACAGACCCAGCACGAATATGGCTGAGATGTGGTGGAAGGAGAAATAGTATCTGATGGCTCTTTCACTTCGTCGCGCGCGCAGATCGAGCCATAGCCACACGAGAGCGGCGAGCGAATTCGCGATCACAAGGTCGAGCAGGAATTCCATGAAGTTACGGTACTTCTCCAAATCTACAAGCACCCACCACACCGAAATGTAGAAAAGTAACCCGGCCGCAAAGATGTAGGCTCGCATCTTTGTGCGCCAACTGAACGTTGCCGCAAACAACGTCATTCCCAGCAAAGGCCAGATGGACCACCACCGGTGAGCTCCAGGAGTAGCATTGCGAATACTCAATACGAGTACAAAAACACCTGCCACCGTCGCCAGAGCTCTCGCCAGCGGCGTCCACTTGCGATCGAGATCAAAAAAGTGCCCGGTGAGGTTGATCGGGAATGGAGCTGTCTTACACCGTTCCTGCGTCAGTTCCGCTGCCGCAAACAATAACCAGACGATGCCGGCAACAAACACAGTTAACGTATGCACGCCGGCGTCACCACCCAGGCTCGACATACGAACCGCGATCAAACAGCCGGCACTCAACAGTAATGCACCGAGAGTGGCAGCTGAAAGCCTAATCGTTCGGCTCAGACTCAATGCAAATGCGGCGACGACGGCAGTGAATAAACTCAACCAACCCAGGTCTCCTCCGATTGCGATCGTGCCTTCTCCGGGCCGACTCGACACCAGCACTGCAATCAAGCCCTGGGCCACCAGAACAGCATTGAGCGCAACGGCAATGAACAGTTGAAACTTCAACAAGAAGTTAGCAAATCGCTGATCCACCTCGCTGAGTTTTGTTTGCCAACGCTTGCGCGTGCTCAACCACGGCAACAAGTAGATGGCAAACGTAATTGCATTGAGTTGGACCAGTTGCACCAGGACCCTGCCATCAATCGCACTATGCGCGGTCGCAACGGCAAGAAGGAAGGCAAGTGTCACCGTTGCATTGATGCAAGCACCCGCATAGAGACCGAATTCGGGCATGCGCTCACGCAGTGCGTATCCGATCAGCACCAGTGCCACAATTACGAGCGGCACACCATACAAGAAGTTATTGTCTAAGACTGAGAAGACACCGCTGATCGGAGTCTGAACAGACACGCCGGCAATCGCGCACAAAGTCGGAAGAATCGTCAACACAACAATCGGCGCGACTGTGAGCACGAAAAGCACGTTTCGAGCCTGACTTACAAATGCTTCGGATAGAGTCGATGCGATCTTGCGCCGGTACCAAATCATTAGCGAACCGACTAGCAGAAATACGGCGGCGAGCCAGCGCCATGCGGTCGCAGTCGCAATTTGATGTTCGAATTGCCCAGCCAGCAGCGGAATGATTCCAGAAAGCACCGTAAGGGCGCCGAGGATAAACACGGGGCGACGGCGTTCCCAGTACGTGAGCAACATCGCGAGCATCAGCAGGCCGAGCACTATCCACGAGCCCGCGCCGAGCGCTTCCACGTGTGGAAAGTTGGCAATATCGAAACCGGCGTACTCAGTTCCGAGCCCGAGCAGCTCGCGTAGGGCGCCGGAAACCGATCCGTAGATCGCGAGCAACAGGAATACTGGGATCAAACACCAAATAAGAAGTCTATCGACGGTATACCGGTAGTCGAGCAGTGACCTCCTTGGAGTGCGGTGCCCTGGCACCGCTTTGGTATACGAAAGCGCCAACAAGTTGGCGCCCTCCAAGGAGGCGCCCGAGTTGCGACGCATCAAGAGTCGCAGCGAGATCCACGTCAGACAGAACAGCGTGAGAACAGTTCCCTGAATCTGTAGCGCCGCCGGATGCAGAAAGGCGTGCGGCAAATATGAATACCATTCAAAGCCCTGCAGAGCGGCTTTGACCGTCAACACAAGCGCGCAAATCAATGCGATCTGAAATGCGTTGAGTATGCTGAGCCGGCGGTTGAGCCAATGCAGCAGCAAGAGTATCCCGGCGATCCAGAAGACTCGCTGCGCCTGCATCCACGTGACTTCCCACGTGTTCGCCTGAAACAGACTGACTACACCGAGCACGATCGAGATCAGCGCCGCGTAATTGAGCGCTCTCGAGAGAACTTTGCCACGGTCGTAATGTGAACTGATGATCGCAGCTAGAGCACAAATCGTCGCATGCGCGAACAGTGCTGTCTGCCACGGGAAAGACAACCCTGTTGTCGTGAAGTTGTGAGCGAGCGAAAACAGCAGCAGAGCAGCACCGACCCACGTGAATGGCACGAGCTGGCGTCGCCACGCAATCCAGAAAGCTCCAAGAGCGTACAGCCCGTAAACGATCCACAATGAGTACGACTCGAAAGCACCGATGCCGAAGAGTGTCGCGAGTGCAAGACTCACGAGCGCCGTTACGCACGCTGCAACGAGGTAGTAATCACTGTCGCCCGCTCTTCTGCGTTGCGACAACCATTCTGAAGCAAGGATGAAGAGTGCCACCGCGCCAATGAGCAGTTGTCCACTGCTGACGGAGAGACTCACGCTGAGAAGCGACATCACGCGAAGGTTCTCCCACGTGATATTGCCTGCCATCACATGTCCGGTCACAAGGAATGCGAGCGCGAAACAGATCGCTGCGATCAAATGACCAACCGGGAGCCTCAGCGCGACGGCCAGCGCAGTGAATACGGCGAAGTTAAGCAATGCTGCCGGAACGATACTCGCGGGGTTGGGCCACGCGAGGATCATGCCCGCCAGGACAATCATCAGACCAAGAATGCCGAGCGCCGTACCCGCGGTTCTCGATGCGACGAGTTCGCGATTGGAAATCTTTCGCCAAAGGATTGTTCCGGTAGCAAGCATCGGCAGGCCCCACAACGTCACGAGTGGAGCGAGGTACATCATGGACATACCGATTGGACCAGACTTGTGCAGCAACAGACCAAACGGCAACAGCGCCGCAAAGCTCATCGTGCCGAGCGTTGTAAAGACTGTCGTGGTTTCGCTTTCGTCGATCTCGTGATCGTGAAGAACTACGCGCAATGCGAGCCCGACTGTCACTACGTAACACAGCACCGGAAACGCGCCGAGAAAGATCAGAAGCCACGGCGAAGCGTCCGCAGACGCGAAATGCCGCACGAGCAATTGTCCAACCGATGATCCAAGTACGCCTGCGGAGAGGACGTGCGCGCAGCCGGGCGTGATGATCCGGCCCGCGAAATAAACCAGACAGAGAAATATCGCGGGCGCCACGAGTTCGCTGCCGATTACCAAACCTCCCGACATGTTGCTCGCCGAAACTGCAGCTATGGCGAGAAAGTTCAACGGCACAAGGAGGGTGGCGATCGTCAGAATGCCGCGGCTGGTGGTTGGAAGTTTCCAACGGTGTTCGGTGTATAAACCGATGCCAAAAAGAATCGCGGTGACGGTCGTGAAGATCAAAAACTTGAGCACGGGAATCTGTGAGATCTGTGCCCAGAGACTCACGACCAGCGCCGTCGAACAACCGATGATCAGCAGACCGCCGATAATCTCGCCCCAGCGAATGTTGCTCTCTTCCATGAAGGAGTTGAGCACTTCAGAGAAAGACCTGCGCGGCGGGCGTGGTGGCGCGGTTCGCGGCGGTTCGACGCGTGGCGGTGCATCGTCGTCGCCCATAAACGACGGCACAGGTTTGATAACAACTTCTTCGTTTCTTTCCACCTGGACTACGGAAACAACTGCAGGCGTCGTTGCGATAGGAGACGGAGTAGGAGACGGAGCGGGAGGCGGCGCTGCAGCCGGCGCGGGAGCTTTGTCGGTTTTGGGAGTGGGATTAACGAGTCTGATTCGTTCAGCACGAATCTGATTCATCACCTCTTCGTATGTCTGATCGTTTAGCTTTCCGTCCTGGTGAAACTGGACGATCTGTTGTTCAGTCGTCTTGAGATTGACGAGTTTGGAAAGGACCGGATCATAACGCGGCACCACTTGCGCGCGGTAGGCCTTTTCGTCGACGAAGGCCCACCGGCAAACAGCAGCGATGCTCAACCAGATTACGTGACCGACGACAGTGATGATTGCCAGGACGATGAACAGTATGAACAGAGCTTCCATAACACCTCCGCCAAACTGACGTTAAGGTCAGTTTCACAGGAATGACATGTTTCGCAGGATTTACAAGATATAATCACCGGGACCCAATGAACCTTTTCGACGCGATCTTCAAGCACGACCCGTCGTCGCTGGCTATTCAGTTCGGCCAGCGTCAGATCACTTACGGCGAACTACGCGCGGAGACGCTGAAGATGGCCCAGCTTATTAGCTCGCTTGGCGCCGAGCCCGGCGACCGCGTCGCCCTCCTGCTGAATGATTCGCCTGAGTTTGTTGAAGCGTTCATTGCCACATGTTCGCTTGGGGCAATCGCCGTTCCCATCAACATGGCGTTGCGCGCCGAGGAGCAGTGTTCGATCCTTCACAATTCCGGGGCCAGTTTGGCCATCATTGAAGCGGACATCCGCAATGACTTGCCGACACATGCGCCAGAAAAGCTGCGGTCACTGAAAAACATTGTTAACGTCCAGGATCTTGAGGGATTGCTCGAGAGGCTGCCCGCAAACGAAGAGGTGCGCTTCCCGGAACCAGCCGACGACCAACCGGCTTTCATCCTCTACACGTCCGGCAGCACGGGTGAGCCCAAAGGCGCCGTTCACAGTCAGGCAGACATCTTCTACACAAATCAGACCTACTGCCGTGAAGTGTTGCGGCTGACGCCTCAGGATCGACTCTTCTCATCATCGCGATTGCCGTTCGCATACGGTCTTGGCAACAGCTTTTCATTTCCACTGCTGAACGGAGCAACGACAATCCTCTTGCGCGAAAAGCCGTCGCCGGACGTGATCGCGAGAGTGTTCACTGAGCATCGTCCAACGATCTTCTTTGGCGTTCCAGTCATTTACAACCTCCTGCTCGAACATCACCGCCGCGGCAACAAGCTCGACTGCTCGAGTCTGCGGTTGTGCATTGCCGCCGGCGAAGCATTGCCCGCTCATCTCGGCGAAGAATGGGAACGAGAGTTTGGTGTTCAGGTGCTTGATGGAATCGGCTCGACCGAGATGTTGCACATGTTCATGTCGAACCATGATAACGACGTGCGGTACGGCAGCAGTGGACGCTTGCTTGAGGGATACGAAGCACGACTGCTTGACGAACACGGCGAGCCGGTACCGGCCGGTAACGAAGGCAACTTGTGGATTAAAGGCGACAGCGCCGCGATGTATTACTGGGAGCGACCTGAAACAACTGCGGAGACGTTTGTCGACGGCTGGGTCCGCACTGGAGATCTCTATCGTTGCGATGAGGATGGTTACTGGTACCACATGGGCCGCAGCGATGATTGCTTCAAATCGAGCGGCCAGTGGGTTTCGCCGGTGGAGGTGGAAGGCGCGCTGTTGCGGCACGACGGCGTGGCTCGTATCGCAGTGGTGGAAGATTTTGACTCCGATCGGCTGCCGTGCGCGTGTGCGTTTGTTGTGAAGCAGGGGTTAGAATTCGATTCGAGTCAGCTTGAGCACGAATTGCGCAAACTGGCGGCTCAGACGCTGCCGCG
>DASTVU010000360.1:0-3929 GCA_035758935.1 Pyrinomonadaceae bacterium
ATCAACAAACCTTCGCCTTCAATGAAGCGGAACGAGATGTTTGAGAGATGGCCCAGACGCTGTTCACGATCGCCATTCATCACCACATCCGGAATTCGCTCGCTAACTGCATCTTCAAACCGGTCGCGCAGCATTCGATCGCGCATCGACCGTTGCTCAAACTCTTCGCGCGCTAGTTTTGCCGCTTCACCGAGAGCAACGATACCCGGAACGTTTTCAGTACCGGCACGTCGCTCACGCTCCTGATGCCCGCCGACGTTTTGTCCGTGAAGTCTCACACCGCGCCGGACGTAAAGCGCTCCGACACCTTTCGGCGCATACAACTTGTGTCCCGACATCGTTAGCAGATCGCAACCAAGGTCCTCGACGTTTAAACGCAGTCGTCCCGCAGCTTGAACTGCGTCGGTATGAAGCCAGAGATGTTTTTGGCCGGCTGCACGCTTTTCGCGAACGAGCGAACCGATTTCACTGACTGGCTGAATCGTGCCGATTTCATTATTGGCCAGCATCACCGTAATAAGGACGGTGTCAGGTCGAAGCGACGCCGCGACGTCTTCGATTCTGACGATTCCGTTTCCATAGACAGGCAGACGCGTAACTTCCCAACCTCGTTTTTCCAGTTCCGCACAAACACCGGCGACGGACGGATGCTCGATCGAGGAAGTGATTATGTGCCGTCCATGAGCGGCCGCTGCTTCACAGACGCCTCGAATGGCCAGATTGTTTGACTCTGTGCCACCGGACGTGAAGACGATCTCGTTTTGCCTCGCGCCGATAAGTCCCGCGACCTCACGCCTTGCCCGGTCAATTGCCGCGCGCGCCTGTTGCCCGAAGCCATGGACACTCGACGCATTGCCAAACGTCTCCACAACCGCGCGAGCCATTGCCGCGGCCACGCGTGGATCGACCGGCGTGGTAGCGCTGTTATCTAGATAAACCCGGCGTAATGGCATCAAAATCAACTCCTATGGCATCTGAATCGCAGTTTGCCACAAAGAGGCACAAAACGCACAAAGTGAGTTTGGTTCAACCCGCGGAAATTCCTTTAGTTTTTGACTTTTTGTGGCCCGTTTGCGGCAATTTTTGGTAGCATTCGTGCGTTGCGAGGTTGGCTCTCCCAAGACGCTACGGCTGTTCCCGCAGTCGTAAATTCTTCGGAAGGACAAAATATGAATTATCTTAAGCTTCCCCTGGTAGGTTTATTGAGCATCGCCATTACTGGTTTGCTGGCAATCGTTCCCGCAGGCGCGCAGGGTACGACGGCGCTGGAGCGCGGTTATCGCACCGGTTATTCGGACGGCTACACGGCAGGATTCAAAGACGTTTCCAACAACGCCGCCCGTAATTACACGAACAAAGAGGATTATCAACACGCAGATCGTTCCTATAACGAAGCCTGGGGACCGATCGAGGATTATCGTGACGGTTACCAGCAGGGTTTCGAAGCCGGTTACACGGCGGGCTTCGACCGTCAGCAGTTCAATTCGTCTCTTCCGACTGGGTTACGTCGACGACAAAACCCCGGCAATATCCCGGTCGAAGTGAACAATCCGTCCGGCAATAGTCAGGCGGAGACGGATGTCGATGCCGCACCCGCTGCGAATGGTTCCCTCGCAATTCCGCGCAACACGATTATGAATCTCGAACTGATGAATGCCGTTTCGACGGATGTGAGTCAGCGAGGCGACCGTATCCAGGCGCGCGTTATTGAGCCCGCCCAATATGCTGGTTACATCGTCGAAGGGCGAGTTGCGCAGCTCAAGCGCCCCGGAAAAGTTAAAGGCGTGGCCGAGCTGCAATTAGCATTTGATCAGATTCGTTCACCCGACAATCGGACCGCGACGCTTCATGCGGAGCTTATTGAAATCGGCCCAATGCGCGGGGACGACCCATCAATCGATCCTGAAGGTGGCGTCAAAGGAACTGATTCGACTAAAGACGATGCAGCGAAAGTCGGCGCGGCATCGGGTATCGGAGCCATCATCGGAGCCATCGCGGGCGGCGGTAAAGGAGCTGCGATCGGAGCGATCATCGGCGGCGGTGCAGGCGCAGCGGGTGTGATGACGCAACGCGGCAAAGATATCCGGCTCGAACAGGGCCAGCATATTAAGATTCGCACATCAGCTGACACGAGCGTTCTGTGAACCGTCTGTGTACTTTGCTCACCGACTTCGGTACGGCGGATTATTTCGTAGGCGCGGTCAAAGGTGCAATTCTTTCTGTTAATCCGAACGTCACCATCGTAGATATCACGCATGAGATCCCGGCGCAGGATATCGAAGCCGGTGCGTTCACGCTGCTCGCGGCGTACGAGTCGTTTCCTCGCGGGACGATTCATGTCGCGGTTGTCGATCCGGGCGTTGGGTCATCGCGCAGACCGATCATAGTCAGGGCCAACGACCAGTTCTTCGTTGGACCAGATAATGGCATCTTCACTTATATCTGCGACCGTGAATCGTCATATCAAACCTTTCACATCACCGCAGAGAAATACTTTCGACCCGATCCGAGTTCGACGTTCCACGGACGCGATATCTTTGCGCCGGTTGCGGCAGCACTTTCAACAGGAGTGACGCCGGAGCAGTTTGGGCCAGAGATTAAGGATCAGGTTCGACTAGCTTCGCTTGAAACGCCGCTCCGGATTATTCATATCGATCGCTTTGGTAATTGTGTGACGAACATCACTCGTGAGGTGTTTAGAGGAAAGAGTCTGTCGATTAACGGAACGACGATAAGCTCGATACGAAACTTTTATGGCGAAGGTCAGGCAGAAGAACTCTTTGCGATTTGGGGGAGTGCCGGGTTTCTTGAGATTTCGGTTAATGGCGGCTCGGCGGCTCAAATTCTAGGCGCCAAGCGCGGCGACACGATTATTAGCCACGGATAAACGCCGATCTAAATCCGGATCTAATCCGCGTTTATCCGTGGCTAAAATACTCATTGCGCTTTGGCTGCGGCTTCCTTCGGCACGGTTGACGACATGTAATAACCCTGCCGTGAGCTCACCTGCAGTTTTCGATTCTTACCTTTTTGATCAGGTGCTTTCACTCGGACTTCGAGATTGTGCATGCGGCCGTCATCAACCTCATCTTCAGCGAGCGCAAAGCCGAGACTGTAACGTGCTGTTAAGTTTCCGATAATCCGCGACAGGCCCGCGCCGTAGTCTTTCACACGGCCAACCTTGACTGCCTCTCCACCAGATCTCTGCGCCAGATGCTTGGCGCTGCCATACAAACTTAACCCCATCCAACCAGCAACCGGCTTTGCTACAGGCACGAGGAACTTGAACAACGTGCGCATCTCGACCGTCAACGAGTTGAAGATCACGTTGTCGCGGATAAGGATCTGTTCCGTAGCATCACGATCCTCAAAGAAAATCGGCGCGATGCCATCCGATATCCAGACGATCGACGTCTGTGAGTTTGGTCTCGTCTCAGCGGCCTTTCGCGTCGCGTCTCTCACTGCCGCAGCCATGTCGTAAATATCACCCATCTCGATAGTGACGTTGCCATCCTTGTTCGTGCGCGTCACATTAACGCTGCCATCACGGTGAGTTTTACGTGTAATAGTCGCGCCGTTGCGGCCACGAATGGTTTCGGTTTCGATAATGTCGTTCGGTTGACCTTCACCTTGCGCGGTCGTGTCCTGAGTTTTTTGTTGAGCCGGCACAGCGCCCTCAGGTGGTGGGCCCTCATGCGGTACACATAGTGCCGGCACGCGGGCGAGTGCTGCGGCAAGCTTCGCGCGATCATTGGTGAACTCAGTCAACCAGAATCTCTCTTCGTCTTCATTCATGTCCATCGCCATGATCGCGATTTCATCGCCCGGCGGCAGCTTTGCCAACTCATCTTCCATCGACTTAAGAATCTCAGGTCGCTTCATAAACCTGCCGGCGCCGTCTTCGCGCAGATCCAGAATCAGAATCAATG
>DASTVU010000361.1:0-2598 GCA_035758935.1 Pyrinomonadaceae bacterium
TTTTGTCAAAACATCCATTCCAAACCACGGGCGGCCACGGAGGGCCGCCCCTACAGTACGTTCTCTGGTGCTTTGTTTCAGCATTCAGTCCTGTAACCACTCACCGGAATAGACTACTTCAGCCGTTCCTGTGATCACAACTTGCCCGTCGGGTCGCCACTTGATCCGAACTTCGCCACCTTCCATCACTACGCGTACGTCACGATCAGCTCGTTCGTTAACCATCGCGGCGACGGCGCCCGCACACGAGCACGTTCCCGAGGCCGTCGTTTCGCCAACACCCCGCTCCCAAATTCGCAACTCAATTAAGTCTCTTTCCACAGGCCGCACAAAAACCACGTTCGTGCGATCCGGAAACTGCGGATGCACCTCGATCGCTTTGCCTATTGCGCGCCAATTCAACGCATCGAAATCGTCGACAAATATGCAGCAGTTAGGGTTTCCCATCTGCATTGCAGTAACCGGAAAACTCTCGCCATTCACCAGCAACGGGTAACCGATCACCTTCTCGAGTGGGGGCTTGATCGACATCGGTATGGATTGTGTGTCGAACTTCGGCTGGCCCAACTCTGACTCGAACAAAAACCTTCCCGGGCCGGGTCGACCGCGAAGAAAGTATTTCTTTAATCCGGTTTTTGTGCTCAGTCGCAATTCGACGTTGGTCCAAAGACTTTTGTAGTGGAGATACGCAACGGCGCAACGAGTGCCATTGCCGGAAAGCCCCGCTTCGCTGCCGTCTGGATTGAAGATGCGACAGTTGAAATCTGCTTCGTCTGTCTGAGACTTCGCGATGATCGCGATACCATCGCCGCCCGCGCCGTAGTGCCTGTTACAAATCCGGCGCGCAAACTCGCCTAGATCCGTAACCTCGCGCACCTGCTCTGCTTCGATTACGAGATAGTCGTTTCCCAGCCCGTGAAATTTAGTGAATTGTGGACGCATCTTTTGGCTTATTCCGGTTTGCCTGCGAACGAAGCAAGGAGGATTGCGATTGGATCGATACATAATGAACGCGGCTCGACATCACGCGGATAGTTGTTGACCATGATCGAAAAAGCGAGCTTCTCGCCGGCTGCCGTCGTAACGTAACCACCGAGACTTACAGCGGAACTCAACGAACCTGTCTTCGCTCGAACGTTGTTCTCGGCCGGCGTCCCGCGAAAACGGTTTCGTAGTGTGCCGTCAACGCCCGCAATCGGAAGTGCATCGCGAAATACATTCGCGTACCGATGTTTGCTCATGAACGTCAACAGTTGCACTGACGCTTCCGCAGTGATCATATCGTTGCGGGAAAGACCGGAGCCATCGTCGAGATTGAGCGCCTCTGGCCGGATGCCAACGGTTTTTAGAAACGACTTCACCGCTTCGATTCCGAGTTCTTCTGATGTTTGCCCGAGATTCGACATCGTTGCCGGTGGTGGCGTGACCTTGCCTAATGTACGCAGAATCAGCTCAGTGTAGAGATTTTGGCTTGGTTTCAACGTCTGCGCCGCGATCAAACTAAAAGGAGGTGATTGCAGCGTTGCGATCTCGTTCTGAAACGGACTCGCCGAAGTTGAGCCGGCCACGGTTGTTCCGGTTAGCAATGTGGGCAGGCTCGTTTCGCCCGTGGTTCGCGACTTACCGGTAATCACCACTCCCTTTTGGGCCAGCGACGTGCGTAACAGGTAGACAAAGAGCAGTGCCGGATGCGAGATGCCGATACCTCCGGTGTAACCTCTGTCTTCAAGCGGGATCGTCCCGATAACCGTGATTGAATTCTCGCCCAGGCCACGATGAATCGAGATCTCGCGTCGCAGGCCTTTAGCAGACGTCACGACTTTATTGACGATTGTTAACAACGGATCCGGTGGACCGGTCGTGATTAATGCTGGTTGGCCCACGGCGGATCCGGGTTTGATGAAAATATCGAGCGCATTGTCGTTGACAGTCAGCGGCGTGATTTCTGCGCCGTAGTACCATGTCAGATCTTCCCAGTTCCAACCTGCACCGTACTTTGGTCCAATAAAATAGCTCTCATCGCCGACGAGATCTCCCTCGACGCGTTTCACACCTGCGGCCACGATGCGCGTCGCGAGATCATCGATTGCTTTGAAGTAGTCGCCGTTGTTGAAACGCGCGGCGATTGAGGGATCGCCGCGGCCATAAATCGTCAAATCACCACGCACGACCCCCGTAGCATCAGGGCGCGTCGTTGCGTATACCGAAGTAGAAAATTTGTACTCGGGAGACAAGCGATCGAGCGCGGCGGCGACCGTGTAGAGCTTCATGTTCGACGCCGGGCGTAGAAGTTTCGCGGCATTTTCTTCGAAGAGAACTCGGCCCGTGTCGAGTGAAACGACTTTTACTCCGACCATTGCCGATGACAATTCGGGTCTCGCCAGAATCTCTGAGATTTTGGTTTGCAGTTCCGGAAGCGTCCGCGCCGGAGTGATTGCGATTCTTGGCGCCGGCGAAGGACTCGGCGACGGACTCGGTTGGGCCGCTTGAATACCTTGGAACGTACTGTAGGGGCGGCCCTCCGTGGCCGCCCGTGGTTTGTGCATCGCGCCCACGAAATCGAAGGCGCTGGTTTCTTGAACAGTGTTGGCTAAAACC
>DASTVU010000362.1:0-9400 GCA_035758935.1 Pyrinomonadaceae bacterium
GTTAAAGCCGACAACAGTTCTCATGTTTTTGTCGTAAAGGGTAACAAGGTCGAGCAGCGAACGATCCGTACAGGAGACGAGCAGGGTGATGCTTATGTAGTTCTCGATGGATTGAGTGGCAATGAAACTGTGGCGATCGCCGGCGTCGATAAGCTACGCGATGGCGATCGAGTAAAAGTTCAATAGGCTTGAGGATGAAACTATTATGTCTGATCCGATTGTGAGAGTTCGTAATGTGAGCAAGCGTTTCAATCGCGATGGATTTGAAGTCGTCGCCCTGGACAACGTCGATCTCGAGTTACATCAGGGCGATTTTCTCGCGTTGATGGGACCGAGTGGCTCCGGCAAATCGACTCTGTTGAATCTGCTCGCCGGCATCGATCGTCCTACTGGCGGCGAGGTCGAAGTAATGGGCACGCAATTGACGCGGATGACTGAGAGCCAGCTCGCCGTTTGGCGTAATGCTCACATCGGTTACATCTTTCAAACTTTCAACCTCGTGCCGGTTTTGACTGCATTCGAGAATGTCGAACTGCCATTGCTGTTGACGAAATTGTCGAAGGCCGAGCGTCGCAAGAATGTTGAGACCGCGCTCGATCTCGTCGGCTTGAGTGACCGCATGCATCACCAGCCGAGGCAGCTCTCCGGCGGTCAGGAACAGCGTGTCGCGATCGCGCGCGCGATCGTTACCGACCCTGATTTGATTCTGGCAGACGAACCGACAGGAAACCTTGACGCGCGTTCCGGTGAAGAGGTCATGCAGATACTTTCAACTCTCAACCGCGAGTTGAAGAAGACAATCATGCTCGTGACGCACGATCCCCACGCGGCAAGTTTCGCGTCAGAGCAGATGCACTTAGAGAAAGGCGTGCTGACGGAATTGGAATCCGTCGTGCGACAGCCAGCGTTTGAATCTGTGGCTAACTAATTTGAAGTCTTTTTGCGCTTAAAGTAGAAAGCGGGATCATTTGGAGGTCCCGCCACGGTCACCAACTCCCACCCGTTTGCTCCAAACCGATCCATGTGCAGCTCGAGGACGTATGCCTCTCGTGCGAAACCAGAGTTTGATTCCTTTCGGACACGGCCGGAACCCGTGGCTGAGAAGTTTGTCGTAGTCGGACCCGCAACCACGAGGTACTCCCATTGATCGGCTCGCTCGTTGGAGTTCGGTTCCTGTCCCGAGGTCTTCACCACTGCAAATGAGATCGCGACAAGAGAAAGAGCCAACGCGGTCAATAATCCTCTTTTAAGAACTTGCTTCCGTTCCATACGGACCTCCAGTTGTTCAGGTAGGCACTGCTCTGGCTATTCAACGTCTGAGTACACCGTGGCGTTCCTAAAGATCATACTTGGACACAAGTTAGGGTCGGTAGCGTGAGGCGAGCAGGCCAGTGGCGAGGCTGAGATCGATATCGGCGAACAAGAGTCCTTCCTGTCCGTAGGGTTGGTAAGTAAGCAGTGTCCCGTCAGGATTCGCTACGGCTGAAGTCGTCGGCGATCCGGGGCTGGCGTAGTTGACGGTTGCGAAGTAACAGGTGTTCTCAGCGGCGCGACACAGGACTGCTTTCTCATGAAATGAATTCTGAGACTCTGCGTAATGCGAAGGTGCATAACCTCCAGGCGCTGCCTCATGAAATTGCGGATGAAAGACGACGTGCGCTCCGCGTCGTGCAGCCCAACGCACCGTTTCCGGATACCGCCAACCCTCATGACAGATCACCACGCCAAACTTCAGCGGTCCGCTTTGAAAGACTTGTCTTCCCGTGCCAGGCGAGTAGATCGTGTCTTCGGAAGGATCGAGTTGGACCTTGTCCTGAAACCCGGCGATGGTTCCATCGCGATTAATGACGAGCGCAGTCAGTAACAATTCGTCTTTAACTATGCGTTCCGTTCCCAGAATGACGCCAACTTTTGCTCTCGCAGCAGCTTCAGCAACACTGGCCCAAGCGCGTTCGAGAAACGCAGCATCCGGCGCCGGCACATTCTTCCCCGGCGCTCGATAACCGGGCACAAAACCTTCAGGAAAGCAGACGACCTCCGCCTCACCTTTCGCCGCCTCAGCGATAGCGCGTGTGGTTAGTATGATCGATTCGTCGGGACTTTCAGGAAAACGAAGGTTCGCGAGTGCGATTCGAAACATGAGGTGATGCTACATCAGAGCATTCTAATACATCCTCAACCTGTAAAGCTCAAAAGCCTTCAAAGGCCTGATCGGACCACTCGGGCCGTGTCCAATCTGGCCCCGGCGAAGGGAAATTGGTGCGACAAAATCCTTGGTGATTAGCGAAGTCGACAACGGCGTGTGGGTAATCATTAATCAGGAGCGCCGCCTTTAGCCCATCATCCGACCAGAGAATCTGAATTGTCGAAGGTTTGTCCCGGTCAACAACAGACGACACATTGTAAATATGCATCGCGTCAACGACCTCGTCTTGCTCACCACCATACTCCATGGCATACAGGTAACCAACCGTCCCCTCATCCTCAAAAACTACACCGTATCTGGAGTTAGACGAGTCGCTAGACAAGACAACTTCATCACCAACTTGAATTTCTTCTTCTAAACCAATAGATGGCATGTCTGTTCAGCCCGATTATTTTCCTTACACAATCCTGAGGATTTTCGCTCAGTTAATGTTCGACTTCAAGCAAAACCCTCGCTTAACATGAACGGCCAGCAAAGGCAGTTTTGCTCCGCCTAATCTACTCCACCTTTTTCTTCCAATACCGTTCGCGGAACTTTCTCCACGAGGCGCCATGATCCACCTTACTTGGACCTCGGTTTGGATGATTCTTGCCGTGGTTTCCTGGTCCTCTGTGTTGTTCTCGCGTCAGCTCTTGTATTTTACCATTTGGTTTCTGGCCCTTATGGTGTAATTCCACTGGGTTTCCATCCTTGCCCACGGGCGGTCTGCCCTGCTGCATCCGTTCTCGATTTTCCGGGGTGTTTTCATACGCCGACTTTTTCTTACTGAAAATGTTGTTGAGCGTGTTCCCGACTACGAGAGTGCCGTGAGCTGCAACTGCGACGCCCGCCACGGCAGTCACGACGCCAGCAGCCGGTGCCGCACAGCCGACCACCGTTGCACATGCCGGGGAAGTCACGACGGCTTCACCGCCTCCACCGATAGCCGCAGAGACACCAGCATAGACTTCGCCGGCGCCTTGCACCAAAGCTAAACCATGACCGATTGCTCGACCAACTTTGTTCTGACTTCCTGTTGTTCCTCCAAGTCCGTTGTCTTCTGCATAGGCCGACGCTGCACCTTCTACGGTCTCTGCAATCGCTCGACCGGCTGCTTTGGCCTTATTTTTAAACCACTCTCTAACGCCTTGATGCCCATCGGGATCTACGTAAAGCAGAGGATTGTTGTATCCATATTGATACTTATGGAGAGACTGAGGATCGGTCAGATCTGCGTAAAAGGTCGGATTCTCGGCGGCTAGATCTTTGAAGTCGTAGAATTCGTCTGGCCCACCAGTAAACTCGTCAGGACTCGTGAATCTTCCCTGAGCTGAGGAGTAGTACCGGGCCAGGAAGTAATCGAGCCCCGTCTCAATATCCCGTTCCTTTTGCGTGAACTTCTTACGAAGGTTGTCAGCGCCATAGTTCTGCTGGGGAGTTCGGCCACCGTTACCGGCGACGAGTTCTTCGCCAAATGGCAGGTAGTCGTGCCGGCCTTTGATTTCCTGCGCGGAACCGGTAATCACCCGCGGGCTGCCCAACACGTCACTGGTCACATAACTAGTTCCATTTGTCGTTGATCCAGAGTCAGAATATTCCGCAATCAACTGACTATCGATGATGTCATACAC
Organism: Pyrinomonadaceae bacterium; assembly: GCA_035758935.1. GTDB lineage: Bacteria > Acidobacteriota > Blastocatellia > Pyrinomonadales > Pyrinomonadaceae > PSRF01. The sequence continues at coordinate 3,817 of DASTVU010000362.1, forward strand.
AAAGATCGTGGTGAGAGGTGCGGAGCCACCCACAACCTTCTGTACACGATTACCATTACCATCGTAGCTATAGCTCGCTCCACCACTGCCCGTCGCGCCGCCGTCGTAACTCACCATCTTGTTTTCGGCGTCGTATTGATAGGTGTGGCCACCGAATTCTCGTGTTAAGTTGCCGGCGTCGTCGTAACTAACGTTCGTCTGGCCTGTCGCCGCGACGTCGATGCGGTTGTTATTGGGATTGATGATTGGGTTATTAGACGGTGTGAGCGCGGCAGGCAAAGTGGTACCGGAGAGCAACTTGCGATTGCCATAACGATCATAGTCAAAGTTCTGCTTCCAACTGCTGCCGTTATTTTCCTGCGCGGTGGCCAGCCGGTTCAGGGTGTCATATGTATATGTCTGCGTTGCTGTAAATCCAGTCACCCCGGCAACAGTGGGAACGATGATCGTCTGGCTCTGCAGACTGCCGTTGTTACTCGTTGTCCCGTAATCGTAATCCACCTGGAGAATAGTCGAGTTGGTGCTGGCTGAGCCCAGACCAATCTGAGTAGGCTGAAGACGGGAATTGAAGTTAGTGTGCTCCCATAGTCCATTGCCGAGTTTTAGAGCCTGGATGGCACCCGCCGCCGAGTACTGGAAGCGATTGGTTGCGTCGGTCGACGTTGCGCCGGCGTAAAACGTTCCGCTTGCGTTGTTCTTGACTCCAGCGATTCGGCCCGCATCGTCATACTCAGTCTTGACTACTCGGCCCGATGGGTAAGTCTGAGAGATCAACCGTCCCGCCACGTCGTACTGGTAGGTCATTAAAAAATCCTGACCCGCAGTAGTTTGGGTGCCTCTTTTGACTCGACCTTGCGCGTCGTATTCGCCATATGAATATGAGGAGACGCTGGAAGTAATACTGGTTAATCGACCGCGGGAGTTAAGCACCCCAGGCGCATCATACGTATAGGTCACGTTCGGCGTGCCATCGTTGTAAGTGCGTGACGTCACCCGATTCAATTCGTCATAGACGTAGCTGGTGGTGATACGAGTCGAAGTGTTTGGCAGGAGTCGAGCGATGAGCTTGGTCTTTAGATTCCCATTTTCGTCGTATTCATAATTGATCGTCCCGCTCTCAGGATTCGTCGCTTCCCTCAGACGCGACAGACTCGTGAAACTGAAGCTACGTGTCTGAGATCCCTGAGAAATAAAAGCTAAATTTCCAAGCGAATCATATTGGTAGCTAGTTGCCTGCACCGGCGCACTCTGAGAACCCAGGCTATTGGCGGCATCAGGCTCGTCAACTCTCACCAGCCGGTCTAATGCATCAACTTTGCTGCGACGAATTTTCCCAGCTTGATCGGTCACGCTGGTGAACATCGCATCGTAGGCAGTCGTCACTGTACCCGTGGTCGCAGTGTTTGTCCCCCAGGGCGCGGGCAAACTGCCGCCCGAAAATGTTTGTGCCTCGACAATTCGCCCCGTGCGATCGGAACGTGAGCGTGACCAGCCCATCGTTGATTCTGCGTTGGCAGCAGTCGACGTGGCTGCGCGGTACGCATTCGAGGTCAACACATAGTTTCCAATAACCGCGTTGTTATCCGAAAGACATTGAGCAGTGTTATTGGGTTGGCATGGATTATTGAACCGATAACGTGTTTGGACCTTGATTCCAATCGTCTCGTCCTGAAATACGTCCTCATTGGTGAATTCTTCCAATTGTCGGGTCAGTCTTATGCGCCCGAGTTGATCATAGTGCTGGATGCTCACCAACTTTCCATCGCCCACTGCATTAAGATCGGAACGTACGACGACACGCCGTTGCGAATCGAAATATTGCGTCGACGTTCTCGTCTCTTCCGGAAGATCCGCAGCAGTCCTGACAAGTATCGGTCGACCAATGACGTCATAGCTTGTGATCGTCGAGACACTATTGTCCGTGTCGGTCACCTGCGTTACTAAACCGGTGTTGAAGTCGTATGTGCGTGTTTCTTTACGTTGCACGGAGGTACCGAAGGCTGTCTTGATCTCTGTCGGATAGAGATCGAAGACGTTACCCGACACCGTACCGTAAATGTACTCAGTCTGCACTTGTCGTGCATCCGTGATCAGCGTGGGCATCCCGTACTGGTTGTACTGCGTAGAAACCGAAATTGAATTGCTTGTAAGCAAGGGATTGGTGTACACACCTTTGCTCGAATCCCAACTCGTTTGCTTCGTCAGATTGCCGGTGGTAAATGGATCGTCATAAGTGAACTCGGTACGGGTCAATCGTTGACCAGTTCCGGTTTGTATTTCATTGCTGGCGCTGGCCGTACGCAACGACGGCGCGTTTGTATACCAGTAGGCTGCCCCAGTATCAGTGGTGTTGTTAGTCGCGTCCGGGGTCGCATTGTGATAGGTGGTGACGGTGACTCGCGTGGGCGTGCTGCCGGCTGGAATTCCGCCGGCGTTAACATACGAGGTATACGGTACCCAGTCGTATTCCGCCACTCGCGTCACATTGCCGTTCTTGTCATAGCTGTAGTCTTTAATCGCGGTCCAAGCGAGGTTGCCCGCGGCGTCGGGGATGGATCGGAATTCAGTCTTGACGAAGTAGTTCATGAATGTTGCCCCGGATCCACTCGAAGCTATTGCCGCGGGCGGCTGATTCGCTTGCCAGTTTCGCTCCAGGACTTCACCGTTCGGGTATATCTCTTTGTAAACCTGGCCGGCAGTTGGGGCGGCAAGAGTGGTGTCTTTAAAGAAAAACTGGGTCACGCCACCGTCAGGACCCGTGATCGTACTGCTCGTATGTAAACCAGTGACCCCATAGCCCCAGATCTCCGTCACTGGCGTGCTTGTGCCATCGTATTCCGCTTGATATGTAAGTGTTTTTCGCGTTACCTGATTGTCCAATACAAATCTGACGCTGGGTCTGAGGGTTGAGTCCTGAGCGTACCGGTAGCTCGCCGACGCGCCTGAAGGCAGAGTAATCCCGCTTACCTCACCCCATCCTACCGAGGGAGTGGTTGGTTCCGGCGTGCCCGGAACCCAATCCGGCGCGTTGTAGCTGAATTGATAACGCAGACTTCCTAATTGCGCAGGCAGAGTAATGCTCTCGACTACGTCTAAGTCATCTATGTAGGTTTGGTCGGAGGTATTGCCGCGCCCTTTACCGTCGGTGACTGCTGTTGTCCGGTAAGCCCTGAGTATGTAGATCGTCTTCCATTTCACCGTCCACTTCAGACTCTGATTATTAAAGCCGAGCGAGTAAATGTAGTCTTCACGTGTCTCTGTGTTTCGTATGCTGGCCACATAACGGCCGAATTGATCTACCAGCCCGCCGGTTATCTCCCCTGTAGGCAGCGTGACACTTCCATTGGTCATGAAATTGTTGTTGCGATCGTAGAAAAAACTCGCAGAGGTGTTGTGGCCTCCGCTACCGTTGCTGACCACACGGCTCCCATCCGGAAAGGACAGCGTCCAGCCAGTACCGCGCGTGATAACCAACCGGGTGTAAGTGCCATCGGAGCTGATATAACTTAGCGGGCTTGTGAGGGTGTTAGGGTTGACATTGAAATACCCATCGCCGAGCAGGTCATTCTGGCCCACGGGCCGAAACTCTCGTTCCGCTCCGTCCGGATAAACAACTCTCACCTTCCAGATGTAGACGCATCTTGCGTTATTTAGTCCTCCATTTACGGGGTCACATACTTGCGGCCCTTCGACGTTCAATCTACTGATGAATTCCACCCGGTAACTCAATGGATTAACAAAATCCCAACCAGCGTTTTGACTCCGTATCAGGTGCGTCTGAAGGCTCAACTGTCCGGTGTTGTCCACGATCTCCGCTACGTCGGTGTCGAAGAGTTTGCTGTTGTAACGCAAACTGAGTCCGCCACTAACTCCACCGCGGCCGGGCGGCAAATTGCCCAGTGGAAAATTCAAAATAAGATTGCCGTTCGTGTTACTGATACTTTCGATATCCGAAATCGAGTACGCATTTCCCGGTTGAAAACCGCGCTGCGGATTCTTTTCCTGGCCCAGACCAGTCATTGGCACGACGCCGAGAATCACTAACGCCGCAATCACCCAAAGCGTTTGAGTAACAACGCCGCGCGAGTTCTGTAATAGGATGTTCATTTCTCGATTTAGTCTCATTGTCTTTGACCTCTCCGCAAAGATCGTCAACTGCGTTTCCTTTTCGGCATCATTCCGATTGAATCAACACGAACCAGCGATTCGTCACTCCTTGATAACGATCGTGCATGTCCAATTTGGATGGTCCAGCTCGGAGAACGTGTAACTGCCGGGTTGCAACTCAAATAGCTCACTCCAATCACCACCGCTTGCTGCTGGTATTCGAAGCTCACGAATCCGAACGCCATCATTCCGAGCCATTCGCAGAGTGAGTTCTTTCACATCAGTGCGATTGTCTAATGAGAGCAGGAACTTCTTTCCGTGCGGCCTGAGTTCCGCGGGAGCGAATCCACTGGAGGTCAGCATCAGGGATACTTCCTCAATCGGATCCTTGTAGACGGCTGGCTGGCCCAGCGCTAAATCGCTTTGCTGCCACGTGCTTTCTCCACTTGGACCAGAGGCTGCGTTTACTACAACCAAAACGGCTACCCCTGCGCATAGCAGTGGCACGCCTATCCATAAACCTCTTTTTACCAATCTCATTTCGTTCTCCAGTATCAGTAATTAAGGCAACGCCTCGACGTTAAAAAAGAAGCGAAACGTTCCCGATTGCTGAACGCCCAGTAAGAACTGGACACTTATGGTCTGGCCCGGGGCGAGCGGTTGCGAGAGAGAAACCACTCCGACTGCCAAACTGGAGTGCAATCCTCCTCCCATGCTTTGATTGGGTGGAGTTTCTAAGGTCGTACCGCGCACCAGGACCTGCTGACCACCAGTGATAGTGGCAGTGAAATCAGTGCAGCTAAGAACGCGCATGTCTGCCTGAGCACCACCCGGTGTATAACCCGGCGTGTTGAAAGTGGTGATATCAATGATCCTGAACCGCAAACGGGTCACGTTACCGCCCGTGTTATTTGTTACGGTTCGTCTAATGCTGAGCGTGCCGGCCGCGGCGTTTGGACCAACGGCCGTGGTATCGCGAACGCGATTTGGTGCGACGTTTGCGCTTAGGGCTGGATCTATTACGGTAACGGGCAATGTGGCCAACCGATAGAGCGGACTGAAGCGGTTTTCTGGTCCAGGACCGCCAAGGATTGCGGTGAGCGATCCATAGACTCCACCGTCCGTAGCCACAAACACAAAGTCCGTAGGATTGTCACCAGTATCCTGCGGTGGGCCCGCATTAAGCTTACGAAGAAAACAATACTGGCCAGTGTTGGCTCCCAGTAAGGCGAGTCCAGCCCCCTCGCGGTAGAGAGTGGCTGAGGAGGTAAAGCCAACTGCGTCGAACCTGTTTGCCAGAGTGAAATTGCTTGAGTTTGAGGTATTGAACAGCGCGAGACCGCTATTTTCTGGTATGTCCGAAATATAACTAAGGTCACCAGGCGTGGAACCGCCGTATCCCGACAGACTGTAACCGGCACCTACCGCTAGATAGTGAGAGCGGGCGGGAAACGTGGTACCTGAGGCGAGTACAAAT
>DASTVU010000363.1:0-9548 GCA_035758935.1 Pyrinomonadaceae bacterium
ATACCGCTCGGCTGCTCAAGATGATTGCACCCGGTGCATGGGCGGACACCTTTGACCAGCTTTTTGTCCCGGGTGTGCCAGTCGATAAACGCGCGCTCGTCAAGGCGAGCGGGGCTACCGCAAAGGTTGTCGAACTATACATGCAAAGGCCAGGTCTTCCGAACCTTCCAATGGGACCGCCTTCTGCTTCCGCTCCAGCGCTGAGCCTGGCTCTTGAGGTCAACGTAGGAGTTGCCCAGGTTAAGGCGGGAACCATGACGCTCAACGCCATGATGGAAGGGCTTCCGGAAGGTACGCACGGCATTATCGAACCTGGCGATAAGGGCCAACGCCTTGAGGAGCACGACAACTCTTCAGTCGCGAAAGCGAGAGAAGCGCGCGAGCGTGCTGAATTCAGAGAAAACATGAAAAAGAAACATGGCGAGCCCAGTCCTGGTGAGGATGATCACCACATTACTCCCTATAAAGGCGGCGGCGAATTAGGCGATGAGGCAAGAGACATTCTCGGGGAGGTTGGCATGCCGACGTCTGACGCAGCTAACGGAGTTCGTCTCACGAATGCTCAGCGACAGACCTTTGCTGCGCGACGATGGTTCAACTCCTCGTTTGAAAGCCATGGGAATGTACACAACCAGGAAGATTGGCTCAGGCTTTTAGAAGAACTACGGCCCGTCCGAGGAAGTCGGCCAGGTGTCGAACGAGCGCTACAGAGATTTGCTTCTGGATTCTTTTAATGAGTCGAAAGGGACACGTATGCCGGAGCAGATCAAGTGATAACTACTAAATATTTGGACTAATAATTGGAGGCAATCATGGAACTCGAAACACAACCACAATTACCACAAGACTTAACAAGAGGCATGAGCGGCCCCGGCGTCGGCGAGCTTCAAAACTTTCTCTTCCAGGAAGGTTACCGGATCTCCGAGAAGGAACAAGCAGACAAGTTCTTCGGCGACACGACGTTCGATTCTCTGGTCGACTATCAGAAAAAGCACAAGCTTGTGCCCAACGGCATCTTTGATGGTAAAGCCCGATGGGTGCTGGACGATGACCACCAGCATCCCAAGAAATTCGTCGTCATGGGCCAGGTGTTGAAGGCGGATGGCACCCCTGAAAGCGGGAGTGTAAAAGTTTTCGACAAAGACCTGCGCTCAGAGCAGCTTATTAAGACCGATATCCTCAAACCCAACGGTGAATATCTGGTCATGTATAAGTTTGAAGATTTCCAGGCTGCCGAGAAGGAGCGAGCGGATCTGTTCGTGCAGGTCTTTGACAGCAGCGGAGTGCTACTCGCTACCTCGCCAATTATTTTCAACGCCGGCAAAGTTGAGCTGGTCAACTTCACCACCGGTAACTCTCGCGGAATTTCTGAGTTTGAAAAAATCGTGAATGAGATCAAGCCGTTGGTTGAAGGTGTGGTTGCACACGCTGATCTGAACGACGACGATATTGCGTTCCTCAGCGGTGAAACTCGCATCGACGCAGAGTTATTAACTTTACTTGCGGAGAGTGCGCGGCGTAACCGTCAAGCGATCGCAATTGAGCCGTCAGTGTTTTACGGTCTCTTCCGTCAGAACCTTCCGACTATTCTCGAAGAGTTGATGCAGAATGAGATCTCATTGCTGCGCGCGGCGTTGGAGACGTCGTCGAACCAGGGAATCATTGCCCAGCTCTCACAAACCGAGTTGGACCAGATTGCCGAAAAGCTGCGCATACTCAAGGCCAGCCTGATTCTTGCTCCGGCGCCTCCGGGAGAAACATCTTCGCTTGGCGATTTGCTCGGAACCACGCCGTTAACTATGGACCAGCAGCAATTCGTCGCGGGTTTGATCGTGCAGCATGGAGGCACTCCGAAAAGCTTCTGGGATGCTATCGACGTCACCACTTCGCTGAATCCGACAGAAAAGAACAATGTGCGCTTCACGCTTCATGCAGGCGATCTGACTACGAATCACCTGCCTCTTGTTCGCGAAATGCGCAAAGCCATCGACTTTATCAACGGCACATTGCCGTCGAATGTAACTGTCTTACGCAAATTTGCGGCGAAGGATGTTGCTGACTGGAAAGGCACACTTGAGCTACGCGTGCCGCCGCCGGACGGTCCACAAATCGGCGCACCGCCAACAATTCCCGGCACAACTCTGGAAGAGCGAATCGCCAACTACGCTGTGGTTTTGAACGCGTACATGGAGAACGCGTTGCCGACCCCCGTGATTGCGGGTCGAGTCGACAAAGACACCGCTCCGGATAGTCCGTTCAATCCCGTGAGGGCTGATCTCAAAACGTTTTTCGAGCATAACCCGTCTTACGAGTTCAGAGAAATTCCGATCGACGTGTATCTCAGCACAGATCGCGATGAAAAACTCGAAGGCGTTCAAAATGCTGTGGCGCTCGTGGCCGAGCTGAGAAACATGCAGCGTCTTTTCAATGTGACGCCGCGCTACACCGAAATCCGTTCGTTTCGAAAGGATGATCTGCACTCCGCATTCTCGATGGTCAAAGTCGGCGAGCGGAGATTCGTTGAGAGATATTCAGCAGCATTGGGAGGCGAAGCCAACGCCCTCGAAACTTACCGCAAGGCAAAGCAAACGCATGCAACCGCGATGAACTTTTATCTCGGGCAAGCCGTAGCTTCCAACTCAGCCACGCCTGCTGTCGTTTCCAACGGCAGTGTGAAGCAAGCGATCGCGAAGTTCGCCCCTACGTCTTCAGCAAGCCCTGACTTAGCCACGTTATTTGGTTCCCTCGATATCTGCGATTGCGAACAATGCCAATCGGTGTACAGTCCGGCGGCATACTTCGTCGACATTCTGAAATTCCTCGGCGATGGTCCAAAGAAAAGTAATTTGACTCCGTTGCAGATTTTGTTCAATCGCCGGCCGGACCTCGAACATATCGAGCTGACTTGCGAAAACACGACTACGCCGGTGCCTTACGTCGATCTGACCCGAGAGATCATGGAAGCCGCTGTCAAAGCCCGCTCCTTCATCATCGCCGCAGGTAGAGACGTCAGTGCCGAACTGGCTGACCTGAACGCGGAAAAGATGCCGTCAAGTTTTCCGGCCCTCTTTGCGAGCCAGGGATATCCAGTTACGGATAAAGCTTCCGTCCGCGTCGACGAGGATCAAACTTCTGCATGGTTGATTCTCGATACGAGTTGGTCCTTCACGGTGAAGCATCTCGGAGCGCAACTCGGTTTCGATGTCGCAGCCTGGCCGCAGACTAGTTGGACTAGCGATGAACTGCGCGCAAATCCCGAACACGTCAACAACGCAGCTTACGCTGACTTGCAGAAAGCAGTGTATTCCTGGAGCCTGCCGTTGAATGTTCCAGTGGAAGAGACTCGCGGTTATCTCGGTCACTTCGATGTGAAGCGAACCGAGGTCATGGAGACATTCTTCCGCGACCCGGCCGCCGGCGCCACAGCCCTGATGGACAAGGGCATTGGCAACGAATACATCGGTGTGACGATTGAAGAAGCCAAAATTATCACCGGCGTCACCACTGGTGGTCCGGACGATAACGATCCAACAACCACCGAAGGTCCCTGGGATTTCTGGGGTCTGACGGAGACTGGAAACGACATTGACGATCCGACTGATGGTTCGGCTGATCCGGCAGTGGGCGATTGGGATGAGGTGCTAAAACGCGTCTCGATATTTCTACAGCAGTCGGGTCTCGCTTACAGAGAAATGTTGGAGGTGCTGGGCTCGTATTTCATCAATCCGGCTATCACGAGCGGCAGAAAGCTCGGAATTGTTTCGACTGATGACAACGATGCGACTACGTGCAACTTGAGCAAGCTCGAAATACAAGTAGTCGATCCGGTGGTTACAGATGACGCTGCGAAAAAGGCGATTCTGATCGCTACGTGGAACAAGATTCATCGCTTCGTGCGTCTGGCACGCAAGCTTGGTTGGACCATGCGCGATCTCGACAAAGCGATTGTCGCATTAGATCCGAAGACTGCCGGGAATCTCGATATCACTGCGGATTTCCTGGTCCAGTTGTCACACATTCAGCGCCTGAGCACACAGTTTGGTTTGCATGTGGTAAACCTGCTTTGCTTCTGGGCGACGATGGATACCGGACGCTATCTCGATCACTTTATCGAGGGCGAACCGCCGGTGCCGTCTCTCTACGCAGCTCTCTTTAACAATCGAGCGGCGGCTGGCCAGTCACTGCCTGAGGATCCGTTAACACTCACGGGCAAGCTTTCTGAAAACAAGTCGCAGATCGCAGCGGCGCTGCAAATCAGCATCGACGAGTTAGCTTTGATGCTGGCGGATACGAACGTCGTCCCCGATGACGGTTTGACGATCGCAAACCTTACGCTGCTCTATCGTCATGCGACGTTTGCCCGGGCACTCAACTATCCCACGCGCACGTATCTCGCAGCGCTCAAACTGATCGACTCAGATCCTTTCACGTCGACTGAAGACACGATGAAGTTTGTCCAGGAGACCGAGAGGATCGCGGCCGCGGGTTTCAGCGTCGAGGAACTCAATTACCTCTTGCTTCACGATTTCTCGCCCGCTTTCCCGGTTGCGATCAGCGACGCGGCGATAGCGGCGGCGCTGGAATCAATTCGTGAAGAAGTGGGAAAGGTGGCGGCGGACAACAACTTCGTCGCAGTCACCAGCGGTGGCACGCCTGCGACCACCGATCCAAATGGAGATCTAACGAAGCGTAAACTCGCGTCGCTAAACTGGGACACCGCGATCATCGAGCAACTTATTGCTGTACTCAACAATACATCGCCTGACGCAACGGAGATCGCGATGGTCAAGCGTCACATGCGCAGGTTCTCGGTGCCGCATTTCGACATCAAGCTCAATCAGCCATTACCCGCGGAAGTGATCTTTACCGGCGCGCTCAAGAACAAGATCTATTACGACAACGCTACCGACAAATTGCACTTCATCGGTGTAATGACGGACGCTGAACGCACGGCCTTGTTGGCACTATCAGACGATGGCGACTACCCGCAGGCGATCGACTTTCTGTTTGATGCTCCCGAAGACAATGCACCAGCGACAGATGATGAGTTCATCACGAGTGCGGATGCCGACACGATGTTTGCTGCCGCCAGCACGCCGGCAGCCAGGTTTGTCATCGTGTTGGGCAAGCTGATGCCTTATTTGCACAAGACGTTAAGCGAACGCATCGTCATTCAACTGCTAGCCGAATACCTGAAATTCGATTCAAGCTCAGCGCGCCAGTTATTGACGAACTGGATCAACTCGACAGCCGATTCCAGCAAAAAAGCGATCGAGGTTTTTGTCGACCCTGCGTTTGCCGAGAGCAATCCGAATATCGAGGTGACGAGAAGTGTGTTCGCGCATCAGTTCAACACCTTCGTACGCCTGTTCAAGATCGCGATGTTGAATCTCAAGTTCGACCTCAGTTCCGAGCAGCTTCAATGGGTGTTTGACTTTGGTCCAACGAGTGGTTGGCTCAACATGAACAAGCTTCCATTCGACAGCACCGCGCCGGACGAACCGCTGTATCCACGCTGGGCACGGCTTGCCGATGTGTTCCAGTTGAGCGCGGCTTTACCAGACGACGTGTTGACTGATGTTTTCACTTTAGCCCGCGTTACCACCACGCCGATTAATACGTTGCTTGCGAGAATCAGTCAGGGCTTCTCATGGAAGTTGGAAAACCTTACGGCCCTTAATACTGGTTTCCGTTTTCAGCTCGCCGACTACAAGGATGAACGAGCACTGCGGCGGCTGAACACAGCATTCAAGTTGATGAATAAACTCGGTGCCTCCGCGGATCAGTGTATCTCATGGACCAAGGTCGACGCCGATGAACTCACGTTTGCTAACGACGTTAAGAGTCTGGTGCGAGCGACACTCGATGACAAACAATGGTTGGAGAAGGCCAGGACCCTAAACGATCCGTTGCGCGAGAAGCAGCGTGCCGGTCTCGTTTCTTATCTGATGTTGAGACGCGATGCGCGTAACGCGGATGAGTTGTACGACGATTTTCTCGTCGACGTTGAAATGAGCCCGTGCATGATGACGACGAGGATCAAACAGGCGATCGGGTCAGTGCAGTTATTTATTCAACGTGCGCTTATGAATCTCGAGCCGCTAGTCGCATTGACTCCGAAAGAGGCACGCGAGTGGGCTGAGTGGCGCAAGCAGTATCGCGTGTGGGAAGCCAATCGCAAGATTCTTCTGTATCCGGAAAACTGGATCGAACCCGAACTGCGCGACGGCAAGTCTGTCTTCTTCGAAGAGCTTGAAAACGAGCTGCTCCAAAGTGAAGTAACGATGGACACGGCAGAGACCGCACTTCATCACTATCTCGAGAAACTTCACGAAGTGGCCCGGTTGGATATTGTCGGCATGTACCGGCAGCAGGAGTTTGATTCTAACGACGTGCTCACGCTTGATGTAATGCACGTCATCGGACGTACCTTCTCGACTCCGCATGCCTATTACTATCGCCGGCAGATCGACTCGGCCAGTTGGACGGCGTGGGAAAAGGTTCAGGCTGACATTCAAAGCGATCACCTGATTCCCGTCGTCTGGAATCGCAGGCTCTATCTCTTCTGGCCCATCTTTACCATCAAGCAGAAAGAAGTATTGAATTCTGGGAATGGAACAGCGCCGGCAGCATTTGAGAAAGTGCTTGAAATCCAGCTCGCTTGGACCGAATACAAAAACGGCAAGTGGTCGGCTAAGAAAATGGCAAGTCCATTTCGGAGCACGTTGAGGCATCCGGAGGACGATATGACTGCAGCCGACTTCAAGCTTTTCTCATTCAAGACTCGCGTACAAACTACGCCCACTTTCGACGAGCAACTGTTCATCGATTTCTATGGACCGATTGAAAAACTCAACACAGTCACTATCACTGCGAATCAGCCAAGACCCAAGCAGGAGACATATTTGTTCTCCCTCGGTAAGGACAAGTCTAAGAACGTGATTGCGTCAGTGAATAACAAACTGTTTCAGGCAGGTGACGCGAGTTTAGTGGAAATCATCGCGAAGGATTCCAACAATCAACCCGTTGGTTCACCAATTACACTCTCGAATACCGGTACAGTCGAGATCAAGAACACGGCCGCAGGTACGCTCAAGTACTTTTTGTCGTCGGCAGATTACAAGCCTCAAGGCATAACGAATACGGGGCAAAAGCAAGTCTGCTGGATCGTGGACAGAAACCAGTCGCCGCTGCTTGTGGGTGGCAATGGCAACTCGCCTAAGAGTTCGTTGCTTGCTGTGGAAACTACTGCGCCCGTGGCATCGATCGGCATCGACACTATTACTCCGATGGCGGGATCGATGGTCCTGCCGGGTGAGACTCAAGTGTGCGAGATCGTCACGGAAGCGGAATGCACCTTTGATCTCGTCACGATTCCGACGACGACCAGTTCCACTACCTTCACGACTTCGTCCGTCGATCCAACACAGGCGATAGCGTCGTTCTATTTTGATGACGGTCAGCAAAGTGTGATGGCGCTGTTCGATTCGAACGCGATCTCCAGGATCGAGTCCGTAGTCGGCACGCGCTTCGAAAACATGATGATGGTCGAGTATGCGAATCAGAGTAGTGATGGTCTGACCGAAACGAACATAATCAAGAAAACACCCGGCACCTTCCGTTTATTGCCGATGCACCAAAGCTACCAGGCAAAGAAACTGGAGTACCCGGCATTCTTCCAGGACGACGTGCGCAGTTACTTCATCAACCGTAGCGATGACACGGGACTCGTCCGGTTCAGCACGTTCTACCATCCGTCAATCCCGGTTTTCTTCAAGTCGCTAAATCGCTCCGGCGTCAGTGGACTGTTATCTCTTGCAAATCAACGGCTGATCGATTCACCGATCGTATTTGACGACTACTCGCCCGATGCGACGCAAGTGGATACCAATGCCAAGCCGCGAGAGGACGTCGACTTCAGTTATAGCGGTGCTTATTCGGTTTACAACTGGGAGGTGTTCTTCCACACACCGTTCCTGATTGCGACGCAGTTGAGCAAGAACCAACGGTTCGAGGAGGCGCAGAAGTGGTTCCACTACATCTTTGATCCGACAGCGACAGACTCACCTGAGAAGCCGACGACTCCGGGACCGGAACGCTTCTGGCGCGTCAAGCCGCTCTACAAACAAGCACTGGAGGGAACTAAAACTCTCGAAGATTTGTTTGACGACACGGATGCGTTAAAAGCGCAGATCGAAGAGTGGCAGGCCAATCCTTTCAAACCACATGTGATCGCCAGGCTGCGTTTGGTGACATACATGAAAGCGGTTGTGATGCGCTACATCGACAACCTCATTGCGTGGGGCGATCAGTTGTTCCGTCGTGACACGATTGAATCGATCAATGAAGCTACACAACTTTACATCCTGGCTGCACAGATCCTGGGTCGCCGTCCGGAACAAATTCCGGCGCGTGCCAAAGCGAAAGTGCAAACATTCCGCAGTCTCGACGATCAGAGTGACCTCAACGGTCTGGCCAACGCGTCAGTGGAGATTGAAGGTTTCATATCGCCTTCAGTCGTTCCGCCGGCGGATGGCAGTGGCGATGGCATGCCGTTGATGCCGTTCTTCGGAATTCCCGGAAACGACAAGCTGCTCGGTTATTGGAACACGGTAGCCGATCGGCTCTTCAAGATACGTCATTGTCAAAACATTGACGGCATTGTTCGTTCACTGCCCACCTTTGACTCACCGATCGATCCAGCGTTGCTGGTTAAAGCGGCGGCGGTCGGAGTGGATGTTGCCAGCGCGCTCAGCGATATCAATGTTGCGTTGCCGCACTACCGCTTCAACGTCATGATGCAGAAGGCGTCGGAGTTGTGTGGCGAGGTGAAGTCGTTGGGTGGCGCGTTGCTCTCGGCACTCGAGAAACGCGACGCCGAGGAGATGGCCTTGCTGCGATCGACACACGAGATGAAGGTGCTGAATGCCGTTCGAGCCATCAAGGAGAAGCAGGTCGGCGAGGCTAAGGCTGCTCGTGAAGGGCTCGACCGCAGTAAAGAGTTGACAACACTGCGGCGCGATTACTATCGCGACATTGCTTTCCTGAACCCGTGGGAGATAACGCAGTTGAGTTTGTCGGGGGCAGGCTTGGTCCTTCAGGGTTATGAGATAGGAAGTCGCGCCTTGGCGACGGCCGTCAGCCTGATTCCGAACGTCAAGTTGGCCTTACCGACGTCGGCAGGTTTGACACACGGTGGTGAAAATCTTTCGCAGTCGGCCGGACACTTCTGCGAGTCTATCGGCAACGTCGCTTCCCTCCTGAACAGCAGCGCTTCGATGGCTGCGACCATGGGCGGACATTACCGTCGCTTCGACGACTGGAAACTCCAGGAACGACTTGCCAACAAAGAGCTCGAACAGATCGAGAAGCAGATCGCAGGCGCTGATATTCGCGTGGCGATAGCCGAAACAGAACTGAGGAATCACGATCTGCAAGTCGAGAACACGAGAGAAGTCGACGAGTTCATGCGCAGCAAGTTCACGAATCGTGAGCTCTACGACTGGATGGTCGGACAGATCTCCGGCATTTACTTCCAGAGCTACCAG
>DASTVU010000364.1:0-3231 GCA_035758935.1 Pyrinomonadaceae bacterium
GAGTCAGTATTTAGCGACAATATCGACGCCGCGGTTGGATTGTTGACGCAGTTGCGTGAACTCGGCGTGCAGTTGAGTATCGATGATTTCGGCACCGGTTATTCGAGTTTGAGTTATCTGCAGCGTTTCCCCATTGATACCTTGAAGATCGATCGCTCATTCGTGACCCAGATGATGGAGAATGAAGAGAATCTCGCGATCGTACGTACGATCGTGGCATTAGCACAGAACCTGGGCATGGACGTGGTTGCTGAAGGAGTTGAGACTGAAGATCAGTTAAGACTGTTGCGCAAGTTGGAATGTGAGAATGGTCAAGGGTATTTATTCTCGACGCCACTTGGTAGCCAGCAGTTAGATCAGTTCATTGCGAATTACAACGTTATTGACGTTCCGACAGCGTTGGTCGCTTAAAGAGAATTAGCCACGGATTGACGCGGATGAACACTGATAGAGATCTCTTCCTGCGTCGGCGACGATGAGGGTGTCGGGGTCGGAGCGCAGGGATTCGTAGTTGAATGAGCGGTAGTCAATATAACCGAGGTTAACTCTCCTGCACGTTTCTTCATCCAGCCCGCTCGCCATCGTGATCCTGTAACGCGGCACGATCTTACCTTCGTCGTCTAATCTCCCCGCATAAGCAACATGGGCCAGGTGTGCAGCAATGCACAGGTTCTCGCGCAACTCCTGCGAAACACCCAGCATGTCGCGCACACTTTCGAGTGGTGCGTAACCATATTTCTCTATCAGGGCGCCGTGAGTTTCTGAAAGCTTTGTCAGGTGTGGCGCATAGATAATCAATTCGCCACCTTCCTCGATTATCGCGCCGAGTTTGTAACTCGCCTTGCCGCCAACCCACAGTTCATCGTAGTGCGGATCGAGCAGCGCCACGACTCGCTTGTATTTTCTGCTCGTGTAGCGGATGTGAACCTCGCGACTGACTTCGGTAGCGCGCCGAAAGGCCTCACGTATCTCGCCGGCGAAGAGCGCGTAAGTTATGAGTTCGCCATCGTTTCGGGAAACCACGGTGTTCAGTGAAATGATGCGTGCGGGAACTAAATCTGTAGCGGCTTCGATCAAGCGGCGTGTGGGCGTCTCGACCTGGCCAATGATGTTTTCGATGCCGGCGAGCGCGCCGAGCCAGTGCGTTGTATGCGTCAGCTCGGGACCAGCAACGCCGGGAAAGAAATACTTGGCGCCACCAGCAAAGCCCGCGACCTCATGTGGCACCGTCGCGCCAAACACGAGCACTGTGTCGTAGATTCCCGGCGCGAGAAGTTTGTTAAGACTCACGGGCACTGATTGAGATATGAGGCCGTTGGTTAACTCGTTTACGGTTTCAGCACTCAACTCACCTAGCGTGATCAGTTCTTCAGGTTCGTCCCAGCGATGATCGAACAGTTGACCGGAGAAGCTTAAGCAGCCGACCTTGGAAAGTTTTTGCGATTCCGACATTGGCGGGTGAGTGCCTTGCGCCACAAGCGCATCGAAGGAAGTAACACCGCGTTTGTCTAGAAATTCGCTGGCTACGGGAAAGAGTTGGTGAGTGTTATCGTCGCGCGTCTTATCGGGAATGATCGCGAGCACACGCTCCCCCGGTTGAATGACATCAAGCGCCTGGTGAACGATCTCGGTGAGTCTTGATAGATCTAAACCATCGATGACCAAATCCGTTGCCATGATCTATGTAATCTGTGGTTGGTTTTACAGCGATACAGTTTGCTCGGCCCAGAATTGAAACTCGCGGTGCTTGTGTTCTTCCGCTTTCGCGAGCGTGCCGCCGGCTACACGGCAAATCTCGTCAAACACGCGCCGGCCCACTTCGTCGATTGTTTCTGTGCCGTCAATCACGCCGCCGGCAGAGAGATCGAGATCGTTCTTCATGCGCTCGAAGATTGGCGTGTTCGACGCGAGCTTGATCACCGGTGCAATCGCGTTTCCGATCGTTGTGCCTCGACCCGTGGTGAATACAACCACAGTCGCTCCAGCCGCAACGAGACCCGGTGTCGATTCCTGATCGTATCCGGGGCCTTGCATCAAGTTGAGGCCGCGTGTTTCCCAAGTCTCCGCATATTCCAACACGCCTTCTACGCGCGTCGTTCCGGCCTTCGCGATTGCTCCCAACGATTTGATCGTGATGTTCAGCAATCCACCGGTGATGTTGCCGGGGCTCGGATTGTTGTTGAGCACCGCGCCAAACTTTGATGCGTACTCTTTGTACCAGTCGACCATGCGATAAACAGCGCGACCGGTTTCAACGTCCTTGGCGCGATTTGCGAGCAGATGTTCCGCGCCACAGAATTCCGGAACCTCGGTAATCAAGACTGTTCCGCCGGAGCGCACCAAAAGATCCGCCGCGCGCCCGAGTGAAGGATTCGCAGAGATGCCTGAGAACCCATCAGAACCGCCGCACTTCACACCCAGCACAAGCTCGCTGACAGAACATTCTTCACGAGCGATGCGATTTGCTTCGGGCAACATTCGCTCAACTTCCTGCAAACCGAGCTGAATGGCAGCCTGCGTACCGCCGACGTCCTGAATACCAATCTTTGCGACCGGTTTATCAAACGCTTTTTCCCGCTTGAGCAGATACTTTTCTACTTGCGAAAGATTTGTTTTCTCACAACCAAGATCGATCAGAATCACGCCACCGACATTCGGATGATCTGCGTAGTTCGAAAGCGTTCTCAACATCACGTCGATCGTCGATCCGTCCTGACAGCCACAACCTTTGTTATGCGGAATGGCAACGACGCCGTCGACGTTTGGATACTTGTCGCGATTGTAGAGTGTGAACTCGGCGATGGTTGAGATCTGTTGTGCTTCGTGACTCGCGCACATGCTAGTCGGCACGATCAGAACAAAGTTGCGCGTCCCGACGCGGCCGTCTGGCCGGCGGAAACCCATAAAGGTGCCACGCTCTGCTTCGGGAATGTAGTCTGGTGGCGGCGTGTGCAGGTCGGTAGGCAAGTCTCTGACCAGGGGAACGTCGTTCGACATGTTTGCATGCGTGATCTGCTCGCCGCTGCTGATGCCTAATGATGGTCCGATAGGCTGACCGAACTGAGTGACGAATTCGCCGGCGGGAATATCGCGTGTGGCAAAGCGATGTCCTGGCTGAACCGAGTCGTGAAGCTTCACGATTGTGTCGCCGGGGAGAATTACTTCGAGACCAGCGAATGTTTCGTTCTTAACGACGGCAACATTGTCGTTCGTATCAACAATGATCGCGTA
>DASTVU010000365.1:0-8592 GCA_035758935.1 Pyrinomonadaceae bacterium
GATTGCGGACAAACCCACCTTCAACCAGGGAAGTTTCCTGACGCTGGCGGAAACGTTCACAGGATTTCAGGAGAACCCGACTTCAGGGCAGAACAACCCCACCGCCTCGTCCGGATCTTCCGTCAACTTCAACGGTACGGGTACACGTGGCGCGACTTTCCAGATTAACGGAGTGAATAACGACGACTCCTCCGAGAATCAGAATCGCCAGGGAGCGTCCCTCTCCACCATCAAGGAATTTCAGGTTATTACAAACAATTTCACTGCCGAGTTCGGACGCGGATATGGTGCGGTGGTGTTGGTCCAAACCAAGGCAGGCACTAACAGAGTAAGCGGCGACGTTTACTGGTATCACAACGACAGCGCGCTAAATGCAACTAATAACGTTTTCGCTCCGGGCGTGAAGAAAGGAGTGAATCGTCGTAATCAGTTTGGCTTCACTTCGGGTTTTCCCATACTGCAGAACCGTCTATTCGCGTTTGTCAGCCTGGACCATACGGAAAATACAGGTGCGAATAATTTCAACCGCGATGTATTTACGCTCGCCGAGCGCAATCCGGCAAACTGGTTCAAACAGACACCGGCGAACGACACTCCTGCTAATCGCGCGTTCATTCAAAACATTATCGATCGGTTTGCGAATGCGATTCCGAATGATCCGGCGGCGGGTCCACGCGTCTTCCGCACAGTGCAGGGATTTAATTTTCCGGCGCGAGACTACTCAGGCCGGCTGGACTGGAATCCGATGGAGTCAAATACGTTCACGGCTCGCTGGCAATACACTCGCCAGCGGTTTGCGGCCGAAGACATTATTCCCGGTGAACGAGCGGACCAGAATCACAAGCAGCAAAACTTTGGTCTTACCTGGACCCATCTTTATTCGACGACGACAGTTGGTGAATTTCGGTATGGACTGGGATTGCGCACCACACTCGTTAACATAGCTGATGGGAACGACACGCCAATCGTTCGGTTTACTAACACCGCTCCCATCACGACGCAGTCGACCATTGGAAACGCCGGAAACTTTCCCATTCAGCGTTATCAAACCGATCATCAATTCGTTTACAACCTATCCACTCTGTTTGGCTCCACCCACAATTTCAAATTCGGCACGGACATTCGGCGTCAAGCCCTCAACGATCTTGCTGACAGCAACTCGCGCGGATCGTGGAGCTTCAGTGCCACCGCTACAGTGCTTTGTAACAACGTCAACTATGGCAATGGCTTCAACGCCTTCCTTAATGGCTGTGTTGGCTCATTCACCAAGGGGTATGGACCATTCTTTCTCGAAAATCGCATTAACGAGTCAAACTTCTACGCCGAAGATAGCTGGAAAGTACGACCGAATTTGACGCTCAACCTGGGTGCTCGCTACGAATACGTCTCAGCACCAAACGAGATCGGGAACCGTCTCGACTATCTCTACGGGTCTGACAAAGACAACATCGAGCCGCGTGTTGGGTTTGCGTGGAGTCCTGATTTCGAGAGTGGGGTTTTGAGGACACTCTTTGGGCGGGTGGGTGATTCTTCAATTCGCGGTGGATACGGCATCTATCACGGCCGTATATTTCAATCAGTCTTCTCACAAACCGGCGCTGCCGTGCGATTTAATCCACCCAACGCTTTTATGTACGCCCAGTCAGGCAATCTCAGCACGGTTTTTAATCCAAATAATCTACAGGATCCCACCAACGGATTTGTCTTTGTTCCGGGGCCTCAAACTGCGCGACACGCAGAGAACTTGATCGATCCGGGACTGGAAATGCCGTACACGCAACAGTGGAATCTGAGTATCGAAAGACAGATTCCCTTCAACTCCGCGTTGCGAGTGAGCTATACCGGCAACCGCGGCGTCGGGCTGCTTCGCTACTCGCTGGTCAATCTGCCCTTCAACGATCCAAACGGCGTGCTGGTCGTGAATCATCCAAACAATGCGCCGGCGGCCCTTTATACGGCAGCGCAACGCACACCGGGCGATCCCCGTGGAGTTGATGTTCGCGGTCAGACTCTTCGCCTCGCCGCCAATATCCTTTGTGCCGGAACCGGACTCCCCGGCATTCCTACGTCGACTCAATGCCCTGTGGCCGTTCCGCTGGCTCCACTCGAATACAGTTTGCTTGTTCCACGTACTAACGAGCGCCGTCCGGATGGTCGTTTTACAACCAATACCGCCGTTTCCAACGGCTCGTGGAGCTACTACAACGCGCTTCAGGTTGAATGGACCAAGCGTTTGAGTCATAACATCAACTTCCAGGCTGCATATACTTTCAGCAAAGCGATCGACACAACTTCAGAAGCTACTTTCGTTGGAGCAGGTGATTCGAATCAAACCGGTAATGGTGCTCGGGCTGCACGGGCACTCTCTCGGTTCCATACGCCTCACCGCTTCACCTTCTATGGGACGTATCGCACGCCTTGGTTCAGAGACCAACGTGGTTTCCTCGGACAGACACTTGGTGGCTGGCAGATCTCAACAGTCGTAAAACTCTCGAAGGGCACGCCGTTTTCGGTCACTACCGCCGCGCGAGACCTGAACTTTGATAGTTTCAGTGAATTCAGACCAATCCTTCTCGACCCGTCCGTTCTAGGTCGCAGCATCAACCATCCTGCAAACTCCCGAACGTTACTGCCTGCTTCAGCGTTTCGGACGTTGAATGTCACCGATGTCGGAACGAACCCCATCCTGCTGGGACGTAATACGTTTTATGGAGATGGAGTTAAGACTGTGGATATCGGGTTCGCGAAAACGTTCCCGATGCCCTGGGAGGGACACAAGTTCACACTGCGCGCCGATCTATTCAATGCATTCAATCACGTGCAGTACGGTTTTCCGGTCAGTCTGGACATAGCCAATTTGAATTTCGCGGCCATCACGGGTACAGCAACGCAGTATGCTCCGCGCAGCGTACAGTTTTCGTTGCGTTATCAGTTTTGAGAATGAGGTTCGTACTTCGAGTTCCACAAGCTAGTACCCTGTTTTGGCTTTCTTTGTGCAGCCTCTGTGTTCTCTGTGCCTCTGTGGTGTCCTATGTTCAGGCCCCACTAAGCACAGAGACACAGAAAACACAGAGTTTTCACAGAGATGAAGTACGCGCACTGTGGGTCGTTCGGACGACGCTGACGTCGCCTGAGAAGATTAATCAACTAGTCAACGCTGCCGCGGACAACGGCTTCAACACGTTGATTGTCCAGATCCGCGGCCGCGGCGACGCCTATTACAAATCAAAAGTTGAACCGCGTGCGAGTGAGTTGAAGGACCAGCCACTGTCCTTTGATCCACTCGCACTCACACTTGCCGAAGCACACAAACGCGGACTGAAAGTTCACGGTTGGATAAATACCAACCTGCTAGCCAATCTCGACGCATTACCGACAGATCCTGCGCACGTTTACAATAAACATCCGGAGTGGCTGGCGGTTCCCAAACCTGTTGCGGCTGAGCTCTACGACATGTCGCCACGCGATCCGGCATTCCGTCAGAAGATTGTGGAGTGGTCCAAAGCGAATCGCGGCGAGTTGGAAGGTGTTTATACGGGGCCCGCTAATCCAAAAGTGCGCGACCATATCTACAACATCTGGATGGATGTGCTGAAGCATTATCCGGTTGACGGTCTGCACTTTGACTACGTGCGTTTCGCAAGTCCTGATTTTGATTACAGCCGCACTTCGCTCGAAAAGTTTCGCAAATGGTTGAAGCCACAATTGAGCCCTGAAGAGCGTGCGCAATTGAAGAGTTCGCTAAAGACGAATCCACTCGCTGGGCCGGAAATGTTCCCGGCGAAGTTTGCGGACTTTCAACGTTTGCAGGTAACCACGCTTGTCGAGCGCATTTATAAGGCAGTCAAGAAACGGCGTCCGGAGGCTGTTGTGTCAGCGGCCGTTTTCGCCAACGATGAAAATGCCTACACGCGTCGGTTTCAGGACTGGCGACGTTGGCTGCAGATGGGAATACTCGATGTTGCATGTCCGATGGCTTACTCAACAGACACCGCAGTGTTTCAGAAACAGATTGAAGTCGCAGCTACAACGGCACACAACGCGAAGCGAAGTGTTTGGGCCGGCATCGGTGCGTATCGGATCCCATCGGAGTCGGCAATCGAAAAGATCAACGTAGCGCGGTCGTTGAACACCGAAGGATTCATCCTGTTCTCTTACGATTTTACGGCTCGACCCAGCGAGCTAAACCCCGACGGCGCTTACCTGGAGCGCATCCGGAAAGCGGCATTCAACGAGTAAGGTGCGATAGATCTAAATGATTCGAGATTTAGCAAGGACGCGCACGGAGTTTGCGTATTATTAAAGTGCGTTGAAGCTCTGCTTAGATTCCTGTATTGTTCACACTGCCAACGGCGCTAATTTGTTGCTGCATAAGGAACCATGCGATACCTTCGCTGCTTCGCTAATCAGAAACGCGAAACACGTCATCCAAAAATCTAAAGCACTATCCATGATTCCGAAGAGTTTGTTGGCATTCTCCCAGGTGGCAGGCCCAACGGATTGCCGGTCTCCACTAAATAAATAATTTGAGCATCATTCTCTAGAAGAGGAAACACAATGAAATTTCATCTTCGCTACGTGCCCGCTGTACTTTTTGTCCTGGCCCTGCTGAGTTTTGCAAGTATCACCCCCGCCCAGGAAATCTCAGGCGTCATATCCGGTACCGTGAAGGATTCGAATGGCGCGGCAGTTGGCGGTGCGACCGTGACTATCTCGGAGGCCGATAAGCAGGTTGTGGTTCGTACGATCACCACCAATGATGGTGGAGAATACTTTGCCCCCAATCTTTTGTCGGGCTTTTACGATATCTCCGTCGAGGCGCCGAATTTTAAGAAGGCCCTCCTCAGCAGAGTTAAACTCGATGTGGGCCAACGCCGGACCGCTGATCTGGTCCTGGAAGTAGGCGCCATTACTGAATCCGTACTCGTCACGACAGCGCCGGTGACGGTTGAGCTAACCACTCCAACCACATCGACTGTCATTAACGGTGACCAGGTACGTCAGCTCTCAATCAACAACAGAAACTTTGTTCAACTCGTGACGCTGGCGCCCGGTGTCACAAGCGATCTCGACGACCTGGTATTCACGGGAACAAACAATCCTGACACACAGGTCGTTAACAGGACACTGATCTCCGTCAACGGTGCGCGAAGTACGCAGAACACTTTTACGGTTGATGGTGCTGACGTGACGGATCGCGGATCGAATCTCACCATTCAGGCATATCCGAGCATTGATTCCATCGGCGAGTTTTCAGTGCTGCGCAGTTTGTATCCGGCAGAGTCAGGTCGCAGCGGTGGCGGCCAGGTGAATATTGTAACTCGTTCAGGTGGCGACCAGTTTCACGGCAGCGCGTTCGAGTTCATTCGCAATGAGGCCTTTAACGCAAACGATTTCCAGAGCAATCGAACGCCTTCACTCGCAAGCGCATTCGGTCGTGACGACAACGGAAAAATCAGGCGCAAACCGTTTCGCTATAACAACTACGGCTTCACGGTTGGTGGTCCTGTTTACGTCTTGAAATTTGGCGAAGGTAGCGGCGGGATCGCAAAGAAACTCGACAAAACGTTTTTCTTCTTCTCTGAAGAGCAGCGCCGGGATACACGCTATCCGACGCTTTCTACTCGCAACGCCAGCGGAGCGGTTCCGTCAGCCCAGATGAAACAGGGGATTTTTCCAATACCGATCTGTTTGAGTGCTACCAACGCGACCACCTGCACTTCAATTCTCCCTGCTGGAACACCTCTGGGCAGTGTTGTGCCAGTTAGTAACACCGCTCAACAGTACATAACTCAGATTTGGAACAAGGTACCTAATCCTACTGACGCGGCAACGCTGCAATTGGATTTCCCGGACATAAACGTTGCAAAGTTTCGCCAGGAGATCATCAGAGTCGATCATACAGTTAACAATCGTTTGAGCTTCTTCTATCGGTTCGAGCACGACAAGATTCCGACCCAGGATGCGGACGGTACCATCGGCGGACGTTCCAACCTTCCTTTCGTTAACCGTACGGTCTCTGATTCACCTGGAAAAACTCACACGGCCAACATGATTTATACGCCGAACGCAAACATGATCTTTGAGGGCCGTTTCACGTACGGCTACGGTGCGATTTTTATCGACACGGTAGGCTTGCTTGCCAAGAGCGTTTCGCCAATTGCAGTAAACCTGCCTTACACGAGCGCCAGAGACACAGTTCCCATCGTGTCGGTTGCCGGTTTCAATTCTCTAACCGGTTTTAGCAACTACATCGATCCTTCGTCGAAAACAAATTATGCG
This sequence comes from Pyrinomonadaceae bacterium, assembly GCA_035758935.1. Classification (GTDB taxonomy): domain Bacteria; phylum Acidobacteriota; class Blastocatellia; order Pyrinomonadales; family Pyrinomonadaceae; genus PSRF01. The sequence continues at coordinate 6,283 of DASTVU010000365.1, forward strand.
GGTAACTTTACCTGGATTCATGGTAATCATTCGATGAAGTTCGGAGGGATGTTTTCACAGAACATGAAGAATGAAAACGCGCTCTCCGGAACCAATCAGGGTCAATTCAGCACCTTTAGCAACACTATCTCATCGGTAACCTCTCCGGCATGCGTACGCGCAACGGGTGTGGGTTCCACCTCCATAAATACTCTGTACCAGAATTGGGCTTGCTTCATGATGGGCAACAACGTCACGTTTACCCAATCAAAGCTTGATCTGACAGTGGACCTGCTTCAAAAGTCCATCGAGGGGTTTGTACAGGATGAGTGGCGCGCTCGCAATAATCTGACGGTAAGTTTGGGTGTTCGCTACTCTTACTTCGGACCTCCCTATGATCGCAACGGAGTACTTTCCAATTTCGTTCCCAGCCTATGGAGAGCTTCTGACGCACCGGTTGTCACGGGAGCGGGAAACCGGCGCACCGGTTCGGGAAATTTCTGCAACGGCATGATCGTTAATGCACAGAATTTTCAAACCGGACCCGCCGCTTTCAATTGCCGGCCAACTCCTTCGCCGTTTGGGAAGTATGTTTACGAGGCACAGAAACATGACTTTGCGCCTCGCATTGGCCTCGCTTGGGATCCGTTTAGAAAAGGGACGACTTCAGTTCGACTCGGCTACGGCATCTATCATGAACAAACGCCGGTAAGTGCAGTGGAACTGCTTGCCATAAACCCGCCTTTTCAGGAGACGGCTACACAACTGCTGACAAATATGGACCAGCCGATTCCGGTAGGTGCTGCTATACCAGTTGTTGCCTCAGCGACGCCGGCGTCGATCCGAGCCATTCAGCCCGATTTTCTGACACCTTACATGCAACACTGGTCGCTCGATCTACAGCATCAGTTTGGAAGCAACACCGTTGTTGCCGTTGGCTACTTTGGTTCCAAGGGAACACACCTGATTGGAAATACCGAATACAACAATCTACCGGTGGGTTTCGCACTGAACTCACAATGCGCAACGGGAACAGGGGCGTTGCAGGATCCAGGCGTGGTCACAACGCCGTGTATGGTGGCCGGGACTGCGCTCACTGCAACACCAACTATCTTCGATCAAATCAGGCCTTTCCGCGGTTATCGCTCAATCAACGTGCTCGAAACGCGATATAACTCGAATTACCACAGCATGCAGTTATCTGCTCAGCATCGCTTGTCGGGTGCTTCACAATTTAACTTCGCGTACACCTGGTCGAAGAACCTGACCGACAATCAGACCTCTTCGGTCAATGCCGCTCCACAAGATGTGAGGAACATTCGAAATGAGTACAGCCGAGCGATTCTCGATCGCCGTCATGTAGTGACCTTCAATTACATCTATGAGTTGCCCTTCTTCGAAACCGCGACAGGGCTTACTCGTACTGTGTTGGGAGGATGGCAGATCTCCGGTATCGGAACTTACTACACAGGTCTACCATTCACCGTAGCGAGTGCTACCTACGATACGGCTGGAATCGGATTCATTCCGTCGATAATCGCCGGTGGCAGACCGCGACTGCTTTGTGATCCGAATGACAACGCACCTCATACGGTTGACCAGTGGTTCAACGGAGCCTGTTTCGCTAAACAAACTCCAGCGGGCGCTACGGGCGTATTGAATGTACCGGGCGACGCCTCGCGAGGCGCTGTTGATGGTCCACCAACAACGCGATTCGACGTTACCCTGTCCAAGTACTTTCGATTTACTGAGAACACCTCAATTCAATTCCGAGCTGAGGCTTTCAATGTTTTCAATCACACTAACTTCAGAAACTTGAGCACGAGCAGGGCGATCACAAATGAAGCTCTCTTCGGTTCGGTCACAAGTTTCCGTGACCCACGAGTGTTGCAATTCGGCTTGAAGTTTCTCTTCTGAGTTTCAAGTTCACATGTCGCTGAAGATGCCCGCATTGTACTGGTACAATGCGGGCATCACTTTATGAACTTATGAAGACCTTGTTGCTGAAAAATGCAAACCTCGTGCTCTCTGATCGAGAAGTGAAGCACGCTTCGGTATTGATTGCGGCAGGCAAAATCGTGTCGTTCGAGGGCGAGAAAGCCGACGAAGAGCTGGATCTCACCGGCACAACACTCATTCCCGGCTTCATAGATGTTCACATTCATGGCGCCGTCGGTGTCGATGTGATGGACGCCGGACCGGCGGACTTGCGGAAGATGTCTGAATACCTGGCAACGCAGGGTGTGACCGGATGGCTCGCGACACTTGTTCCCGGAAGTGATGAGAACTACGCGAGTGTGAGTGCCGCCGTGGGCAAGTCGATGAACGACT
>DASTVU010000366.1:0-31304 GCA_035758935.1 Pyrinomonadaceae bacterium
AACACCACCAATTACGTTGCCTTTCGAGTCTCTCTGGACAACATCCAAATCAATCACGTCTCCAGCCTTGGTGCTGGCCGGGACCTGAAATTTCATTCCCATTTCCACTGGAGTCCTTGCCAGGAGGCTGATAGGAAGACGCCCAAGGAGTCCAGGAGCGATCGCGACGGTCGAAATACCTGCCTGATCAGTCACGGGCTTCGCCTCAAGCATCTCTTCGCCAAAATCGAGCTCGCCGGTTCCTTGTTCTTCGAGCGCGGTTTCGAGGTCTAGCGTCGAACCACGTCCGAACAATGGCAATTTTGTTCGCTGAAAAATGATCGAAATTGTTGACTTAGACCAAGAGCTAATGTAGTCTGCCGCGCGTCTAAGATCGGTGTTGAAAAGGTAGACTCTTCCAAGGGTCAACTCTTGCGATACTGCGTCGCAAGTGGGGTGCGATTCTTCCCATGACGTGAATCTTGCCCGACACATAGCTTACGTCTTCCTTCTCGACACCCTTCCCAAGCGCACAGAATGTGAGGTTTTCGGGACCGTTGCGGCGTAACGGCTGTCCTTCATCAGTCTGATTAGACTGTGGCCCAGAAGGACATCCTGTTTCAACACGGAATGATTTCTCCCCACTGATGAGCTCTATTCATCATTCCTGACTGGCGGCGCTTTTACACACTTTCAAAAGAATAGCGATCACATTATGAAACGACCTTAGAGGTCTGTCGTTGGGCGACACTCCTCTCCGTACAAGGTCCTCATTTCCGACCGGGAGTCTTCAAACTCAATGAAACAAAAGCTGACGGGAGCACCCCCACTCCGCGCGAAGAAGTCGTTACGCAACAGAGTCTCTCTGCGAACCTGGACCACTTTGGCCTTGTTGTTGTTCATGGTGTTCGCAATGGGAGGGAGCGCCTTGCAGACTTCTCAAACCGGTGGACGCAACGCGGGAGTTAAACCGAAGCGAACACCACAGCGTCGCGACCGAAACCGGCAGGATGTCAAAAGCAAAGCTCTCGTAGCTCCGATGAGCAACAGCATTTTGTCTCCCGTACTGGCTACGGCAGATTTCGACTTATTAGGATTGGCAGTCACGGCAGATCCTGCCACGCTCACCGTTCCGAAGAACACCGCGACCTCCATTCACACGAGTGTGCGCGTACCAGAGGGAAGCGATCCACTCAACATAATCGCTGCGTTGAATCCCAATTACCGTGTTCGTGGAGAACTTACTGGACCATCGTTAACAGCACCGCTCACCCTCGAAGCTCCGATTGGTCAACCGTTGAACGTACCGCCGCTCAGCAACGCTGGGGATCATCTGGTCCGCAATCTACGCGTCGTTGACTTGAGTACGCCTGAGCAAGCGGTAGTGACCTCAGTTACACCTGACTCCTGCGGCATTGTCGTAATCGAGCGCCTATTAATTTCCCAGGTTCAAGTGCATGAATTGAATTACGACCAGATCATTCAGGCGGGAATCAACATCACCGGCGACTCGTACAGAGCTTTCAATTTCACTCTCGGGGTAGCTACGTCTTCCACGCCGCAAGAGATCGTGATTCCGGTCGCGTTTCCTCCGGTGGGTGTTGAAGATCCGCGTCCACTGGTTGGCACACCTTCAGTGAGTTCGCCCGGCATTGATGTGCCGACTGTGCTTCCCATCATGCTCTTTCCGGAAGGACAGGACGGTCAGCCATCAGATACACCAATACTCCCCGGCGAGGAGCTGCCGAAGATTCCGGGTGTCATAATCTTTCCAGGGCGGGTCGGCTTTCTTCATCAGTTCTTTGAGGCGATTGTCATTGTGGGAAATGGTGCGCCCAACGGTGCACCTCTGGTAATTCACAGCTTACGTGCCAAGGCGCACCTCCCAGATCAGGGAACCGCGTCAGACGCTTCCGATGTTCCGCTACGTATTGCTGAAACGCAGGTTGGCGGCAGAGTGTCAGAACTCGAGCTGCACGGTCTTGGTCCCGACAACAAGTATGGAACCGGCGACGACCTCACGAGTTTTGGACCAAACGAATCCGGTCAGGCCTCGTTTCTGCTCGAAGGTCTTAAAGAAGGACTGCATCCGATTAGTTTTGATCTCGAGGCAATGCTCGAAGGTTTGCCGAGTGGTCCAGTCAAAGTCCGTGGTGAAGTTAGCGGAGCAGTCCTCGTTCGCGACGCCAGTTTCGCAGTCACGTTTACACATCCAAGTGTTGTTCGTGCCGGCAATGAGTATGACCTTGGCATGACGATTTACAACTCGGGCCAAACGGACATTCAGGGTGCGTTTGCTCAGCTTCCCCCGACGTCGATCAGCGGCGCAGAGTTTGTTGGTCAGGACACGGGCCAACGTCAGTTCGCAACCACTATCAAGAAGGGCGAATCCGCCTCTGTGAAGTGGCGCTTGCGTGCGAATGTTACCGGCGAGGTCACCGCCACTTATGTAAAAGTTGGCGAGGGGATCAGTGCGGGACTTAATCTAGTCACAGGCGTTGGCGATCGAAACATTCCGCTATCACCCGATTCATTGATCCTTCCCGAACCGGTCAAGCATCTGCCACCAAATGTAGTCGAAGCGGCTCGGGCCTTATTGGGTCAGGCATGGAGCATTGCGAATGCTCCGGCAGGTTCGCTGCCGCAGGGTATTGTTAAGGTTACAAAGCAAACCGTTGTCGATCGCGCCGTAGAGTTGGGAGTCGCAGGAATGCGTGTCGACTTTGGTGAGCCGGTGATGGTCTCACTCGATACTGTCTTGCGCGATTGGTTAGGTGAGCTTCAACCCAGTCCTGACACCGGATTCGCCGACACACAACGCAACACGCGTTCAGGTTACGAATGGTTTGATAGCGTCGGCGCGGAAATCTACCAGCGTCTGAATGCAGGATCTTCTCCCGTCACTCCATTGGCTTTCCACCAGGAGTTTGCAAATACCGAATTGCCGCGCTCGCGCTTTATCTCTGCTCTCATTACGCACGCAGGCGGACAGCCGATTGTTGGCACGCGATTGGTCAATGCTTCGGGCAAGCAAGTCGGCTTTGGCACCACACCAAATGAGCGCGCCGGCGATTTGGCCCAGGGTAGTTCGTTGCGACTGTCCCACAAGGACGTCATCAGCGGAGCCATCACTCATGCAGGCCAGATGCTTGTGATATCCAATCCGAACACTGACAACTGGACGCTGGAGTTAAACGGTTGGCAGACAGGCACAGTGGATCTCTCGCTCGTCGCCCCTACGAACAGCCAGTCTTACAACCTGTATAGCTGGACAGGGATCCAGATTACACAGGCCGGGAAATATCGTGTGCGCTTCAAACCGTTGGCTTTGAGTAGTGTGCCGGTCCTCGAAGAATTTCGAGATGGCTCATGGCAAGAAACGATTGAGACGGCTGCAGTTACACCATTGAGTCAACCTGCACCGCGCGTAGTTGGTGTCATCCAGGTGACGGAGGATGTAGTTGCTGGTGGAGACAAGTATGGTCGTTTGGTCGGGATCTTGTTCTCCAAGCCAATGCTGCAAGATCAGGCCCAAACTGTCTCTCGCTACCGGATCGGCGGCGGCATATTGAAGGGTTCGAATCCGGCGCAGCAGGTTGGTGACCCGATCAGCGTCAAAGGGGCGACGATACAGTTCGGCAATCGTTTCGTATTTCTAAGTCTGAACTCCACAATTGGACCATACATCGAGCGCGACCTCACCATTTCAAGCTTGCAGGATACGCGGCGTCTCCCGCTTTCACCTTCGCCGAACACCACCATCATTCAACCGCGAGTCTCGCCGGAAGGCAGACCCCCCGGTGCATATCTAACGGGTCGAGTAGTCAACGCCGACGGCACTCCGGTTCCGAATGCTCCAGTGATCTACTGGATACAGGAGTGTCCTGATCCTGCACTTCTCTTCCCGCCGCCGCCTGAGCCGATTGTTCTCAAAATGACGGACGCACAAGGACGATATGCAATCGATTATGTGCGCGATAGCGACTGCTCACCGCTTTCCGTCACCGTTACCAATCCAAGTACGAACTCGGAAAAACGATTAACGTCACCGGTGGCTTACGACGGCCAGCACATGGTGCTGGACATGGTCTTTCTGGCACGTGGAAGTGTGGAAGGCACCATAACAAGTGCCGGCCAACCAATGCCGAAGGCCTTTGTGCGCGTTGTGCCCGACCTGGATGTGGTTGGGACGAAGGTGGTCCAAGCCGATCAAAATGGCCACTACGTTGCGACTGATATTCCCGTGGGAAATGTGTCTGTACTGGCGGTAGGAGAGGGCGCTTTCCGTAACGCCTCAGGCTTCAACGCCGGTACCATCAATGGTCCCGGTCAAATAGCATTCATAGACGTTTCATTGCAAAACATCGCCGGTGTCGTGCGCGGTCGTGTGTTTCGTTCCGATCAAACCGTCGCTCCGGGATCGTTGGTTGTCGCTAATGCGCTAATACCCGGTTTCCGTAGCACTCGCAACGATGGGACTACGGCGGTCGGTTACGCCTTCGCCGATCGCGATGGTAGTTTCACGATCGCAAATCTCCCTGTCGGCGACATCAAGCTCGAGGTCAGCGATTACGTGACCGGTCTTGTTGTTACTCAGAATGTTCAGTTGAGCAATGCGATTCCTCAAGTCAGCGGACTTGTCATCGTCTTACCCGGATCTGGTTCCGTCACTGGTCGAGTCACGGATGACGTGGGCACGCCTTTGGCAAATGTCTTTGTTAGCAGCTCAGGACGCGGGACCCAAACCGATAGCTTAGGAAATTACACTCTGCAGAGTCTCCCTGCCGGTATGCGGAGCATCTCCGCTTTCGACCAAGGCTCGCAACGCGTCGGTTCGGCCCAGGCGGAAGTAAACATCGGACAAACGACCACGGGCATCAACATCGTGCTCCTGCGTCCGAGTACATTGCAGGGAACGGTCTATCTCGTAAAAGAGGGAACGACGACGCCGGTGGTGGCACCGGGAGTCAAAGTATCGATTGACGGATTCACGATCGTTAATACGAATGCTCAGGGTCACTACACGATCCCAAATGCACCCCCAGGAGATTACACGCTGCGCGTTGTAGATGATGTTAAGGGTTACGCCGTTAACTCACAGATCAAGCTCTTGCCAGGCGAAACTCTCACGCGTGATGCTACTTTCCGTCCCGGCACAATTCACGGCAAAGTCTTTCAGCCGGACGGCGTGATTCCCACGATCGCTCAGTTGAGCGTACGCGTTCCGCATCCGGAACTTGCTCGCGGGTTCGGTTGGGGAATGCTTTCAACTGAGCCGCCACGTTCAACTCAGTCTGCTGCCGACGGATCTTATTCGTTAACCGGTGTAAATCCCGGAACGTTTCGTATCTCGACTTCTAATGTCTTTTTCCCAACGCCCGTGAGTGTTGGTGGAACTCTGCCTCCGAGCGGCAATGAAGAAGCAAATCTTATCCTTGTCAGCACACTTGCCGGAAAGATCCAGGGCAACGTATTTCGCCCCGACGGCACAACGTCGGTTGGTCCAGGTATCAAAGTAACACTCAGTGGCGGCTCACTTGCCGATGCAACCGTGCACACTGATGAGAACGGCCATTATGAATTCGGCGAAGTTTTCTCGGCCGGTAGTTACAACCTTACTGCCACCGATCCCGCGAGTGGCATGACGAATCGCATCAACGTTTCTGTTGAGCGCAATAAGGACGCTGTATTTGATCTGCGACTGCTCGGACTGGGCAATCTGCGCGTCCAGGTACTGGATGGCGCGGGCCAGCCTGTAACTGGTGGCAGTGTCACTCTCGACGGCACGGATTATCCAAACGTGCATCGCTTTGCGGAGCTCCCGGTTGGTAGCAACGGCCAAGTCACATTCAACAACTTGCCGGAAGGTTCGTACGCGATCTCGGCGACACGGTTTGGACTCGGCGGTCGTGTCTCAGCAAATGTCGTAATCAATTCCACCGTGGACGTTTCTGTTCAACTGCAAGCGACGGGCACCGTCGAAGGACACGTCTATCTGCCGGATGGAACTACTGCGATCAGTCTCGCCGATGTCCAACTGCGAGTTGGAGGACGCTCAATCGGCTTCACCGTCACCTCCGAAGGACCAGACGTTGGGAAGTTCACTTTTGTGAACGTGCCGACGGGCGACTTCACTCTCGATGCTTTTGACAATCACACCGGTCGTGTCGGTCGTGCCGCCGGAACTGTGACCACGCAAGGTGAGACTGTTGTCGTAAACGTACTGCTGCTGCCGATCGGCGCTGTTAGTGGGCAAGTCACCGCCAACGGTATCGGGGTGGACCATGCGCTGGTTCGCATTTCTGCAGACGGCTCAGGCGTGCGTGGAGCCAATCTCCTCGCGACGACGGATCCGACTGGTCATTATCGCTTCACTGGTATTCCGTCTGGTCGTTTTGTGATCACTGTATCCGATGCGCCTGGAGGTCAAACCGGTTCAGCTTCCGGAACGATCACGGGAACCGTCGAACCGCTGCCCGATACGATCGTCAACATTGCTCTCGAGCCGAGTCAAACGGTTCGGGGCACGGTTTACAGGAATGGTGGAACTGAGCCCGTGCCCGGCGCGCAAGTGACGATCACTGTCGCCGGCCGTGCGTTCCAAACCGCGACTAACGATCAGGGGGCATACGCGCTCGCATTTGTTCCCCTCGGCGCAGTAACCGTTCGCGCCGAAGCGCCGGTGGGTTATGACCGGGGCGAAGCTGCGCCTGTTACAGGAACGCAGCCCGGTGGAACGATTACGGCCAACGTGACGATGAATGGCGTTGGCATCGTTTCAGGCAACACGCTCGACAGCAACGGCACTCCACTCTCATCGGGAACAGTCGTCTTTACAAACTCCGTCTGGAGTCCGGCTGTCGTTATCAACGCTTCGGTACAGCCGAACGGCTCGTACGAACTAACCGGCGTTCCGGCGGGCAACTTCTCATTGCGACTGACAGTACCAGGTCGCGTTGCCGTTGGCTCCGCTTCGGGAAATGCCCTCACGGCCCAAACAACAAACATCAATCTGCAACTCGAAGATGCAGGGACTGTAACCGGCAGAGTCACGTCTGCTGACGGTTCTACTCCGGTACAGGGCGCTAACGTTTCTGTCACTCTCATTCGCCCGAGCGGAACGGTGTCGTTCTTTACACACACCGGTGCTCAGGGGATCTGGACCTTGAACAACGTGCCTCTGGGCACGCTCAACATTAAGGTTACCGATGAAGTTTCAGGCGGCATTGCGCGTGCTAACAACGTCGTCCTGGCGACGAATGGACAGGTAGTTGACGTCGGCACGATGGTGCTGGACAACGCGCCGATCAGTATTGTGTCAGTCGAGCCTGCGAATGGAGCGGTGTCGGTGCCGACAAATGGAACGGTCGTCACAATCACCTTCTCCGAGCCGGCCGAGGCCAGCACAGTCAACTCGGGAACTGTTCAATTACAGCTTGGTAACTCATCCATCGGTGTCACTCGTTCGCTCTCGAGCGATGGTCGCGTAGTAACACTCACGCCGAACAATCGCCTCGCTGAAAGCACCGTCTACAAAGTATTCGTCAATCAGGTTGAAGATCGAGCCGGTCTGCGTATCGCCAGCGCGTTCACTTCTACGTTTACGACTGCTGACGAAACCGCGCCAACCGTTAGCGCAATCACTCCCGCAAACGGAGCCTCGCAAGTCGCACCGGGCACGAACGTTGTAGTCACTTTCAGCGAGCCGACTGATAGCAACGACAATCTTGCCAACATCATTAAGGTCTCAGTTGCTCAATCATCCGATCCGCCGCTCGCGGGCAGTTATGCGCTGAGTACAGATGGACGCGTGGCAACGTTCACGCCTGCCGTCGCTCTCGCTGACAGCACGCATTACACCGTCACCGTCAACGGACAACGCGACCCGAGCGGCAACACGCAGACACAAGCCTTTATCAGTAATTTCACTACGCAGGATCTCGTAGCACCCGTGATCGATCCATTGCCGATCGATGGCACCACTGTGCGCGATTTCACGCCGACGATCATCGCTACTTACCACGACAATCTCTCGGGTATTAAGACGAGTTCGGTTGTACTTACCGTTGATAACGTCAACGTCACTCAGAATGCGAGTGTGACCGGCAGTCAGATTACTTACACGCCGAGCACACCACTCGCGGGCGGACAGCACACAGTAACAGTGCAAGTCGCAGACAACGCAGGAAACGTGAGCGCGTTGCGCACCGCGAGCTTCACTATCGACGATTCCGGTCCTGACATCACCAGCTTCACGATTGGCGGCGCGCCTGCAGTTGACGGAATGTTTGTGACATCGTCCCTCCAGCCTGTGTTCGCAGTTACGTATACAGACGACACGGGCATCAATGTGTCCGCTACACAATTGTTGTTAGCTCCGCAAGGATCACCTTTAGTTGCAGTCCCTGCAGTCATTACCCAAACAGGTCTCACCTACCAGCCTCCGGCGTTCCTTGCCGAAGGCGCGTATGTGGTCCAGGCGATCATCACGAACAATCAAGGCACGAGTTCTACAACCGGAGTTATCAACTTCACACTCGACGTCGATGCTCCGGAAATTACGAGCGTCACACCTCCAATAGGCAATCAACATGGTGGCACGACAGTAACGATCGCAGGTGCACGGCTCCTCAACACCAACGGCTCAGCGCCGACGATCACCATCGGCGGTAACCCAACACAGGTGACGAGCGCAGTCGCCGGCGACTTGGTGACTGTCATTACACCAGCGGGTGCACCTGGACCAGCCACGATCCGCATGACTACCGATCGCGGCACAGGTGTTTTGGTAGGAGGCTTCACTTACGAGGCAGACGCGCGAACGCCGTTTATTACAGAGCCCGATACAGTCCTTCTCTGGCACCTGGACGAACAAACGAACGGCGCAGTTCAGATTATTGATTCCGGATTAACGCGGGCAATCTTCGGCACCGCGGCTTCGACTTCGCTCGCGCAACCCGGCCGCTTTGCCTTCGGAAGATCCGACTCAAACATCGTCTCCGGTTCGAATAGTCTGCTTACGTTTGCTACCTCGAGCTTCACGGTCGAATGTTGGGTGAAGACTGGCGTCGTGCCTCGTACTTACACGATCGTTGGTAACGAGGATAATAATGGCGGCGTTAACTTCTTAACTGCGTACTCTGTGCGTCTGTCGCCGAACGGGAACCTGCGCGCGTTCGGCCAAAGCGTCAATGGCGTGACGTGGTCCACCGATGTGCCGTCGACTGTTTATAGAGTTGACGACAATCAATGGCATCACATTGCCATGGTCGTGAACAGAACGACCAGCAGGATGTCGCTCTATATTGATGGCATCGAACGCAGTTTCTCACCATCACCGACAAACTTCGGCAGTTTTAGCGCCAGTACATCGCAGCTTCATGTCGGGCAAAGATCCTTCGAATCCGGAACGCCTGTAGGACCGATCGCTTTCCCAGGCATTGTCGACGAAGTTAGAGTCTCCTCAACGGCTCACACTTCTGATCAGATTCAGAAGACTTACCTGGGCACCGAGGGCACACTCGGAGTCTCGATCACGAATATCAGCAGCCCGGCAAATCTCCTGCGCGGCACGACCACCGACATACCACTTACAGGCTACAACCTCGCGGGCACGACGGCATCCGTAACAGGTCCAGCCAGTCCAAACGTCACCGCGCAGGTCATCGCCAGCGCCGCGACGCAAGCGCGTGTGCAAATCACCGTTCCGTCCGATGCATCCCTCGGCGACGCGCAACTCGTGATCTCTTCGAGCGCCGGGTCGGCTTCGCTGGCTCTTCGCATCATTGACGCCACGAACATCACACTCGCTGTTGAGTCTGACACCAGATTACTCTGGCACATGAACGAGACGATTAACGGCATTACAACTATTTTTGACGAAACCTTCCTGAAAATTAACGGCACATCCGGCAGTTTGTCAGTGGCCCAGCCGGGACGCTTCGGCGGCGGACGCTCGCGCGCTGATATTGCAAGCGGGACAAGCAACACAAACCTTTACTTCGGTACTTCGAGCTTCACGGCTGAAGGCTGGGTGAAAACTGATCCAGTGGGACGCACCTACACGCTGTTTGGTAAAGAGGACTCGTTCGGCGGCAATAGTGCCAATCCGGAATTTGCCGTAAGGCTGTTTCCGAATGGGACCCTGCGCGCATTAGCCATGAACGTCAACGGCCAAATGTGGCTTGCCGATCTGCCCGCGTCGGTTTATCGCGTTGACGACGGCCTATGGCACTACATCGCGATGGTTGTTGATCGAACAAACAACCGGCTCACGCTCTATGTAGACGGCATTGAGCGTGCGTCTACAGCAATGCCTTCAAACTTCGTCAGTCTCCCCAACACCGGACAGGCATTCCGCGCTGGTCATTGGTCTTTCTTCGACCCACAGACGACCGGAGGAACGCAGGAATTTCCGGGACTGCTCGATGAGATTCGCGTCTCGGCAACAGCCCACACCGCCGCCCAGATCCTCAACGATATGCTCGGGAGCTCACCTATGCGAGTCACGTCTTACAATCCGAAAGACGTCTTGCGTGAGAAAGAAGGCTTCCCGTCAACCGTCACCCAAATCGTTGTTGACGGCTACAACCTCGACGGCGTAACAGCGCGCGTCGTGCGCGACGGACAAACCGTCGATGCGGTGGTCATCGTCGAGTTGAGTTCACCGCGACAAGCGATCGTTTCCGTCGACGCACTTGCGACGGCTCCGCTCGGCATGGCCCAACTTGTGTTCTCCAAACCGGGTCAGGTTGATGTTGCGGTTGACCTGCGCATCAGCGAGCAAGCCCAGTTAGCGGGCGCGCTCGACACTCTGCTGCTGTGGAACCTGAATGAGACTGGCAACGGCGCCATTAAGGTTTTTGACGCCAGCGCCCTCGGCATTAATGGCACGGCGGGCTCCCTCTCTCAGGAGCAGCCCGGACGCTTCGGCAAAGGCCGCAGCCGCGCCAATATTGCTTCTGATCCTGACAAAGATGCGCTGTATCTCGGTGCAGCAAGCTTCACCGCAGAGTGTTGGGTAAAGACTGGCCCAGTTACTCGTGGCTATTCGCTGGTAGGCAAAGAAGACTCGTTCGGCGGAAATCAATTCAATCCCGAATTTAGTCTTCGGTTGGTGCCTAACGGATCTCTGCGAGCTTATGCACATGACAACCAGGGCAGGCAGTGGAAAGCCGAGATGGGACCGCTCGTCTACCGCGTTGATGACAACTTCTGGCATCACGTGGCGATGGTTGTAGACCGCGCCAGCCAGCGAATGATTATTTACGTGGACGGAATCGAGCGTGCCTCAGGGACAATGCCCGCAAACTTCGGCCCGCTTACGAAAACACCAACTGCCCTTCGCGTGGGCCATTGGGCCTTCTTTGAAGACAATGCAGCAGGCGGACCTGAAGAGTTTCCAGGCACGATCGATGACGTGCGACTCTCGAATACGGCCCATAGTCCCGCACAAATCCGCTCCGATCTCGACGGTGTGCCGGGCCTTCGCATTAACTCGTATGGTCCAAAGGAAATTCGCCGAAATCTGGCTGGTGGTCCAATTGAATTTACAACAGTGACGGCGACGGGTTTCGGACTCGATGGAGTCACGGCAACCGTTGTGCGTGACGGCCAGGTACTGGATGCAACTGTGATCGTTGATTCCAGTTCCTTCAATCAGGCTCAGTTGAGAGTCTCCGTCGCCTCAACCGTAATTCCGGGTTACGCACAATTGGTCTTCGCCAAACCCGGGTTACCGCCCGCACCGGTCGAAATTCGCATATCCGAGCAATCTGAGCTTGCGACGGATGTGGATACCAGACTGCTCTGGCACTTGAACGAGACTGGCAACGGTTCCGTGCAAATAGCCGACTCCGGACCACTCTCACTTTCAGGCATCGCTGGAAGCCTTTCCGTCGCTGAATCAACAGGACACTTTGGATTTGCAAGACGCAAAGCAAACATCGCAAGCAATCCCGACTTCGACGCCCTCTACCTTGCTTCATCGAGCTTTACAGTTGAATGCTGGATGAAGACTAGCCCAGTAACGCGCGGTTACACCCTCGTTGCTAAAGAGGATTCCTTCGGCGGAAATCAATTCAATCCTGAATTTAGCCTCCGAGTAACGCCTAGCGGTGCTCTACGCGCGTATGCGCATGACACGCAGGGCAGGCAGTGGAAAGCCGAAACGATAGGACGTGTTTACGATCCGACTACGGGCCGCTGGAAACTCGTCGTTGATGATAACGAGTGGCATCACATCGCGCTGGTTGTGGACCGTGCGACCCAGCGAATGATCATTTACGTAGACGGGATCGAGCGGGCCTCGACAGTAATGCCCGCAAACTTCGGGCCTCTCACTAAAACACCGACGCAGGTTCGCGTGGGCCATTGGGCCTTCTTTGAAGAAAACTCAGGTGGTGGACCTGAAGAGTTCCCGGGCTTAATTGACGAGGTAAGAATCTCTACGTCCGCTCATAGTGCTGCCAGGATCCTGGCAGACACTCTCGGTACGGACACCACTCGTGTAGTTCGAGTTAAGCCTGATTATGTCGCGGCCGGCTCGTTCGCAGTGCCAGTCACTTTTACCGGCTTCGGCTTGACGGGCGCTACAGTAACGACAGATCGACCGGACGTTCCCTTTACCGTTACTTCCACATCGGGGACAGAGATTCACGGTTTAATGGATGTACCCGCTGACTCGAGTAGCGGCCAGTTACTCTTCAACGTCACCACGGCGGATAGCCAGCTCTTCACTTTGGCTATGACCGTTGTGGCGCCTCAGCCATTCACCAATGTGCCGAATAGTGGCACGGAAACCTTACTGCTTTGGCACATGGACGAAACGGGCAACGGCGCCGTGCACATTGACGGCTCGGGCGATCCGGTTCCCGCGGTCGTAGGTGGCACAGCGGGCAGTCTTTCCACTTCGGCGGATGGGCGCTTCGGTAAAGGCCGCGTGAAGGGAAACATCGTTGCCGATACTGCTAACAATTCGATGCATCTCGGCAGTCTTAGCTTCACTATCGAATGTTGGGTGAAGGGCGGGCCCTCAGTCACTCGGGGCTACACCCTCGTCGGTAAAGAGGATTCGTTCGGCGGAAATCAATTCAATCCGGAATACTCGCTCCGAATGCTGCCGTCAGGAGGTTTGCGAGCCTACGTACACGATTCCCAGGGCAGACAGTGGCGGGCAGATGCGGTTGGCCGCGTCTTCGATCCGGTGACCGCCAAGTACCTTCCCAACTTGAATGATGGTCTCTGGCACTACGTCGCGATGGTGGTGGATCGCACCACCGGCAGACTCACTCTTTATATAGATGGAGCCGAGCGAGGGTCATCGGCTCTTCCAGCCAACTTTGGTTCAACCGCCAACACCCCGACTCCGTTACGTGTGGCCCATTGGGCATTTTTCGAAGACAACTCCGGAGGCGGACCCGAAGAGTTTCCGGGAACGATCGACGAAGTTCGCATTCAAAACTTCCCGATCACGGCTGCCCAGATATCAGACACGTGGTTTGGCACCATCAGTGGCGGCCAAAGCGGTCTAACTGCATCGGCAAAAGATCCCGACAAGAACATCGCTGCCGCTCCCAGACCTGAACTGATCGTGAATACGATCGCTCCGAGGCTAGTAGCGCGCGATCGATCTTCGCAACGTCCAGTAGTGACTGGGCTGGCGCTTGCCGGTTCAAACTTAAGCGGCGTTAACGCTCGTGTCTTGCGTGATGGGCAACCGCTGAACTCGGTTGACACTCGCGTAAAAGTCACGACTGACTCGCAAGCACAGCTTGATTTGGCGGTCGCTCCAAATACGCCGCTTGGTCCAGCGCAATTGATCCTTTCGAAGCAGGGATATTCCGATGTTGCAGTTGAGATCCGAGTGATCGAGCCAAGTGAGTTGGCACTCGAAGCAGACACTATCGGCCTGTGGCATCTCGACGAACGCGAAAAGGGCATGGCCCACCTGCTCGACGCTGGTCCAAATGCGATCAACCTGACCAGTGCTCCGGCATCGCGTCCTGCAAACGGCAGATTCGGCGGCGGTCGAACTCGGACGCGCGCAACAGCAGATGCAAGCAACAGTGCTCTGGTCTTCGGCAACCCCAGTTTCACGATTGAGGGTTGGGTCAAAGCACCAGCGCTCGGGCGCGACTATGTGCTCATTGGCAAGGAGACCAATAACGGACAGAACACTGACTTCACACTCAAGGCGCTCGCGTCCGGCGCTCTTCGCGCTGAGATTTACGACACTGCCGGACTCGTGTGGCACGCCGAGACATTAGCCGGCGCGGGTACGCTAACAGACGATCAATGGCACGCAGTTGCTCTGGTCGCCGATCGCGAGACGGGTTGGCTATCACTCTACATCGATGGACAGCTACGCATGATGCAGCCGGCTCCAGTCGGTTTTGGAGCGCTGCGCAATCTCGGTCAGCCGCTGCAGTTCGGTAGCTTCGACGCCGACTCACCCGCAAGCAATGGACCAGATGAATTTCCGGGTGTGCTGGATGAGATCCGCATCTCGTCGACGGTACACACACCGGAGAAGATCGCCGCGGACTTCTTCGGCAACGACGCACCGAAGATCACTTTCGTCCGTCCACCCGTAGTCAGAAAAGGCGCTGGGCCAATAGAGGTCACCCTTTCGGGATATGGGCTGATTGGCGCGACCGTCGCACCGAATCAAACCGGTGTGACCGCCACGGTCCTTTCATCCACGTTCACAAGCATCCGGATCTCGATCGCCGTATCTGACTCTGTTCCTGCCGGGCCCATGCCGCTCGTCTTCAAGGACGTTCTTGGAAGAAGCTTTAGTGCGGAGTTCACCGTCGAGGAACGTCCAATCGGAAATCGCGTTGGTAATCCGAACAACACGCGGGCCGGGCTTGGACGAGGTCAGTACCGAAACGCGGTAGCGTCGGGTGGGTCTCTCAAACACCATCGGCCCGACGCTAACGCGTTACGGTACCGACCCGCTCCAACAGTGACTCTTGAGGCAAAGCCGGAGGCTGGTGGCCCACCTGACATTCCGCCCAACCGGATCAAACCACCACGAGGGAGTTTGTTCCGAACTTCCAGACTTAATCAACATGCGAAATCAGTGGGAGGTCAGCGATGAGGCCAACCACCAAACACCAAATCAACGCGATCAATCAAAGCCCGGAAACTCACTTAGCGATAGAGAAACACAGAATGCATCAAGCAGCCCCCACTCCCACTCGTACACGCAGCCTGTTTCGTCAGGCGACCTTCAGGCACGTGCTGGTCCTGTTCCTTTGTTACTGCCTGGTGCTGCAGACTAATGCAGCGTTCGCCAATCCAGTTGGTCTGAATCCTTTCACACCATCTGCTCCAGCGAACAATGCAGGATTACCCGGTAACTCTGCGAGCAGATCATGGAGTCTTCTCGATCATGCATTCAGCTTCTTCGAGAGCACTGAGGCTGAGCCTCCGATGGTCGTCGCGCCAGTCGATGCAGCCATCTCTCGCAAAGTCCCGACGCTGTCCAATGGACGAGTTGAGGGCAACCTGAGAGTTTATACGGGGCAAGACTTTTCTTTCGAAGGCGGCTTTGTAGTAACAAACGAAACTTACGTCGTCGGTACTCCGAACGTCACTGTTGCCACGAACGCGACGTTCAATGCCGGCACAGTCGACGAATCAGGCAGTCCGGATCCAGTTGGTTACACGGTGGCGATCAACGGCACTTCTCGCCTGATCGGAAAAATTCACCGTCGCTCAGACCCGCTGGCTTTTCCGGCTGACATCCCAACCTCAGTTCCGCAGCCAACAGGCACACGCATCGTCAATATCAACACCTCAGCCGACCTCGCCAACATTGGTGATTGGTCCACGCTGAAAGAGTTGCACGTCAATAAGTCGAACGAAACGATCAACGTGCCGGCAGGCAACTACGGCGCATTTAGCGTAACGGGGAGCTCAAAACTGAACTTCACCGGTGGCGTTTACAACTTTGTTGACGGATTCTCATTTGCCAGCAACGCCACGATCAAGGTTACGGGTCAAACGACCATCAACGTCGCTTCATCGGCAACGTTGAGCAACACAGGATTGTTGTTCGGCGAGAACACACTTCCCGGCGACATCAAGCTCAATGTATTAGGCTCAACTCTGACAATAAACGGCAACTCAACCATCAAAGCGATCGTGCGTGTGCCAAATGGTACCGCGACGCTGACAGGGTCGTGCCAGGTGCGTGGACAGGTTATTGCCGATAAGTTGGAGATTCTCACCAACGCACAGGTTATTGGCGACACGTCCACGAATGCGACCGGCGACACGACACCGCCAAATGTCATCATCACGTCACCGGCAAATAATGCCACCATCAATGACTCTTCAGTCACGGTAACGGGAACCGCCGTTGACCCCGGAGTAGGCGCGAGTGGCGTTTCGTCAGTACTGGTCAATAACATTGCCGCCACTTACAACCCGAACACTAATGCGTGGTCTGCGAATGTAGCTCTGAACTTCGGGCCCAACCCGATAACAGTACGCGCTACAGACGGAGCGGGAAACACCTCGCCCGATCAGCAAATCATTGTCAATCGACCGCAAGACACAACTCCTCCGACCGTTGCGATTACGTCGCCAGCAAATAATTCAACAACTGAGTCGAGCTCGATCACGGTGAGCGGCACGGTGTCCGATACAGGCACGAGTGCGACTGGTGTCGCGCAGGTTACGGTCAACGGTTCGCCTGCGACTCTCAACCTTCAGGACGGAACCTGGACCATCGCGAATGTCTCCCTGAATACGGGCCCCAATGAGATCACTGCGGTCGCTACCGACAACGCAAACAACGCATCGCAACCAACCACGATTACCATCAACAGACAGAACCCACAGGACACCACTGCCCCGACGCTATCGATCACGTCGCCGTTGGATAATTCTGAGACGCCCAACGCGAGCGTAACTGTGACCGCCACGGCCGCCGATACAGGAGCGAATGCAACGGGCGTAAGTCGAGTTGTGGTTAATGGCCAGACGGCAAGCTTCAACGCACAGACTCAGGAATGGACAGTCAACATATCGTTGACCGAGGGCTCCAACACAATCAACGCATACGCTGAGGACAACGCTTCACCTGCAAATCGAAGCACGACGGCAACCATCAACGTCATTCGCTGCACGCCTGACACTACTCCGCCTACGGTAACGATCACTTCTCCGGTCACGTCCTTGAGTACCTACGATTCAACTGTGAATCTCGCCGGTACGGCCCAGGACACCGGACTCAATGCCACTGGTGTGCAAAGCGTGACGGTTAATGGCACGCCGGCCACCTACAACCCGGTGACACATCAGTGGTCCGTGGCATCGTTTGCCTTAACGTTCGGCGTAAATCACATTGTCGTCACCGCCATCGATGGAGCTTCACCGGCTAACCAGGCTCAGGCCACAGTCGATATCACGCGGCTTCAACTCCAGCCTCCCACTCTGACAATCACAAACCCACTGAATGGCGCGGTTGTGAGTTCCAGTTCCATCACGGTCGCCGGGAGTGTCTCTTCAGATCTACCAAACGGTTTAAGTCTAACGATCAATGGAACGAGCACGCCGATCACTGGCGGTCAGTTTGCGCGCACGGTGCAACTCAACGATGGCTCGAACACGATCTCGGTGGTGGCCACAGATGGGCAAGCTCAACAGAGCCAATCGTCGATCACGGTCATACGAGATGTGACAGCGCCGGCGATCTCGTTTGTCAACGTTCCCGCGAGCGTGCAACCAGGAGGCACGTACCAGATTCTGATTAACGCAACCGACAATGTTGGCATCGCTGATGTTGAGCTGAGACTAAACGGTCAGAGGATTGAGACTGTCACGACAGCACCGTATCAATTCACGCTTTCTGTTCCGGCTGTTTTTGCAAGCGGTGTCACGCTCGTGCTCAGTGCCGTGGCCCGCGATTTAACCAACACCACCACAGTAGCGACAGCTCAACTACAGACTGCTGGTCCAGGTGGAATTTCCGGTTACGTTTTCGACGATACAACTGGCTACGTGATGCAAGGCGTGAACGCGTTGCTGAATGGTTCTTCTCCAGTAACCACCGACGAGGCGGGCGTATTCAGTTTCGTCTCGACGACGCCTGCGGGAGTAGTCCGTCTCTCCAAGGATGGCTACACACCGGTCGAACGACTCTACAAGGTTGCAATCGGTGAGGGCACAGCATTGTTTGACGCGCGTCTCACTCCGTTAGATTCACAAACAAACACGATCGGCGCATCCGGTGGGACCATCAACGGAGACGGCGGACGTGTGCAGGTGAGTTTTGTTGCCGGCGCTCTCTCTCAGCAAACGGATCTGCGCGTTACGAGCGTTTCACCGCAGGGTCTGGCGAACCTGTTGCCGTATGGCTGGTCACCAGTTCCGGGGGCCATCGTCGACATCCGTACTGCTGAAGGATCAGCCGCAATGCAATCGCCTGCGCACCTGACGATTTCACAGGTCGCCGGTCTGTCATCTGCCACGCCACTGACTCTGGTTCGTTACGACGAAACAACGCACTCGTGGGCCGTCGTTGCGGTCGAGCTGCACGCTGCTGCCGGTGGTGCGTTGTCTGCAGACTTGCCGAGCCTCGGCCAGTATGCATTTCTGGTCGCCGACACTGGAGCGACTGCACCGCCCACGCCAGTCTTGGGCCAACCGCTGCCGTCGAGTCAGTCGGCAGACTCGGCTGCACTTGACTCAGCCCAGGCTACTGCTGAGTCATTGCCACGGACCGCAGCCTTCTCGCCCACCGCAAAGTCGTCAATCTCATTCCTTGCCACGGCTGCGTCGCAACTTCCTTCAGGCGTCTCGATTGAAGCGTCGTTTGGCGAAACGTACAACCTGCTCGGCGGAAGGGATCCGGTATTCGTCGATCGACCCGCACAGGACTTTGTGCTCTATGCGTTCCCCGCCGCGACCGGTCAACCAAATCGTCTTGGTGCATTCTTCATCGCGAAACCCACACGAACGAACTTCTCGATCACGGATCTATTCAATGCGAACGTTCACGTTGAGATTCGTTCCGGAAGACAAAACAAGCTTGGCGCGCTGGTCGACAATCAGGGTGGCAGCGTGAGGGCCGGTGATGGCTCGCAGTTGTTGATTCCGGCGAATGCCGTCTCGGGATCGCAATCAGTTTTCTTTGAAAACGTTTCACTGCAATCTACCGGTGTCAGCTTGCCTGCCGGTTACGAACTGCTGGCGGCGTTTGATGTCGATTTGGGCAGCGCCAGCCTGAACTCATCCGCGTCGATCACAGTTCCTGGTTTGACGGGTGACCTGTCACGTGTAGTCGTTGCGCAATTGATCACTGTGGGTGGGCAGCGCTCGCCGAAGGTTGTTGCGCGCGCGATCGCCGAGGCGAATGACAAGTTGACCTCGACTACCGCCATTCCGCCACTGCCGGCCGGAGTTGCGCTCCGTGGAATCAGAGCGACTGGTCGTTATCTATTCATTCGTGTGCCGTCCGCGTTTGGCTACGTCAAGGGCACGATCACAGATGCAGCTACAAGCGCGCCGCAGACGATGGTGAGGGTCTCCACCAACCAGACTCCATTCGTCGATGTAACCGCGACTGATGGTCAGTACGTGCTTATAGGAGCGGCAGGGCCTGCGCCAACTGGTGTGAATCAGATCGGCGCCGCCGCATTGGCAACTGACGCAACGGGAACCGCGACAGCATCATTGGAAGGGCAAGACGACGTCGCCAATTCCAACGTCGCCTTGAGCGCCGTCGCACTTCAGGTGGAATCGATCACGCCTGCATCAGGCGCCCAGAGCATGATCGCGACCACTCCTGTCACCGTCACTTTCAACAAGCCCGTTGCCGCACAAACATTGACCGGTTCCAGTTTTACGCTCAGCACCAACGCGGGTAATCCCGTGCTCGGCAGCATCACTGTCCTCGCCGGCAGCCGAGTCGTAGTCTTTACGCCTGCGGCCACACTCGCGGCTTCGACAACTTATAAAGTTTCTCTCTCCACTGCGGTCCGAGACATTTACGGCCACGCATTGAGCGCCGTCTTCAACTCGACCTTCACCACTGCGGCCACGGTCGTTATCAGCAATCGCCTCAAGCCCGAACAGATCAGGATCGGCTATCCCGATGGTAATGAGCTGTCTACGATCTCTATCCCCGCTAATAGTGTGCCTAATGGCTCGAGCATTCTGGTTGTCAACACTACCAGCGGCTCCACGCTTTCAACAGTTGCTGGAACAAGTGCGCTCAGCTTGCAAATTCAAGCACGCGTCGGCGATGAGATTTCCCTCACCATCACGCAGCCGGACGGCACGCAATACGCGGTCACACAAGCAGCGTATCGACGCGCTGACGGTTTCATTTCCGTCGGTTCAAATGGCGGGACGTTAACAAGTGACAATGGTCAGGTGCTGCTCAGCATTCCTGCCGGAGCAATCAGCGGCCAGGCCGATCTGAAGCTGACGACCAGGGCGGAGTCTGACATCACCATTCCTCGTACAGGCGAGATGGATCCAACTGAGGTTCCCTGGGGTGCCGGCGTGCGCATCCAGGCAAGCGGCAACTTCACCAACAGTAAGGAACTTCATCTTGAAATAGCGGCACCGCCAACTGCAACTGAAGGTCAACGGGTTGCGTTCATGAAGCCCGCGAAGATCACTGAAGGAAACGTCGAGCGCGATGTGTGGGAGATCTTGACGTCCGGCAAGGTCGAAGGCGGCAAATTCAAAACCATGTCACCGCCTTTTATCGGCGTGACCATAGTGAGCACGTTGGGCTTCTTTGATGTCGATGTATTCGTGCCCCGCCGTTTCCGTGCCGTGACTGGCACAGTCACGGAACTTGTTCCCAATGC
Source organism: Pyrinomonadaceae bacterium (assembly GCA_035758935.1). GTDB lineage: Bacteria > Acidobacteriota > Blastocatellia > Pyrinomonadales > Pyrinomonadaceae > PSRF01. The sequence continues at coordinate 20,817 of DASTVU010000366.1, forward strand.
CGCTCCGAAGCCCCTCCCTAACGTTGTATGCACGATTAAGAATCCTGGCACAAACGCCCAGGTAGTTGCGCGCACGGCTGCTAACGGCAGGTTCGGGACACTTGATTTCGCCGCATCATCAGGCACTACGGCGGAAGTAGAAGCTCGAGACACAATCGACCGAACCAAGACTGTCACCGCCACACCTTACCTAAGCGTAGATCCGAGCGAGACCGGACTCCACGGATTGCAAACGCTTTTCGCGGCCATCCAATTCCCTTCCAGCGCCGGCTTACCTGAAACATTGCCTGCGCTCTTGCGGCTCGAGGGACGAATGCTGGATCTCCCGGATGGTCAGCCAGACACACTGCAATCAGTCGGACGCGTAGTGTTAGGTTCACATCTCGAGATCAAAGTCACTACCACGCCGAACGTACAACAAATCAGCGGACAGTTACTCGTTGGCGGTAACACGACTCAGCAGTTGACCTGGACACGGCAGAGTTCCGAAGCCGGAACTGGTGTGTTTACGACTGACTTTACAGTTACAGGCGAGGGCAGTTACAGCGTCGTTGTCACAACCTTCACGCAAGCAAACGTGTTGCCGACACGAGCTACGTCAACATTTGGATTTGTGGCTTTACAAAATCCAAATAATCGTCCTTCGTTAGAAGGACCACCGCGCGTCATGGGCGTGACCCCAAACAGCGGCGCACAACAAGTCGGAACCGGAACTCGCATTCATCTGGACTTCAACGAGCCAGTTAAGAATCTTATTCCGGGAACGAACGTTTTCCTTACCGACCTCGCAACGCAGCAACGCATTACCGGCGAAATTACTTCCGGCGGACTGCCAGTCACTCCTACTTCGCCAAATATCTCGAGTATCGACTTCGAACCAGCCAACGGTCTGGAAGCCAATAAGGAGTATGCCGTTGAGGTGCTGACGACAGTCACCGATTCGGATGGACACGCATTGGACCAGAACTACACGTCAGCAACCGATACTGATCCCCAACCATTCCTGAGCACGTTTAAAACTTTCCGTCCCCTTGTTATCGGTACGAATGCGTCCCAGACCGTTAGCTATCGGCTCGAGACTGCGAGTGATTTAGGGATCACGGTAGCCCCGAGCACACTAGGTTCTCAACTGAATGTGTACGATCTTTCCGATCCGCAAAAGCCAGTTGTTACCGGAACCAAGTTCGTGCCGTTCTTTGCGACGGCTTACGACATTGCCGAGGCCGAACAAGATTCGGACATTATCACCGTTCACACTCCCGTGCGCAGGGCATACGAAGTTATTGCCGTGGTCCTCGCGTATTCGGTCCAGGACCTCGAACGGCCCATCAATGCCTTCATTTACAGTCTCGACGATCCAACAACTCCGGAGTTAATCGGCGTTTCATCGCTCAAGATTCCAAAAAGCGCGCCTTCCTATCCGATGTACGTGCGGATTCATCACAAACGCGCCTATATCGGCAACGGCGGCCGCGACAGCCTAGAGGTGGTTGATCTCGAAGAGGCAGTGCGCACGCTTGCCGAAACCAACGATCCGAAGACCGCATGGTTTCCTGCCGTACTTCCAGGCCTCAACGCTGGATTTGATCGTGAAGCCAAGAAGCAAATGGCAAGCTACCGGCGTACGCCGACTGAAGGAGCGCCAATCTATTCCTTGTCAGTGATGGACCAGGCTGTTCCTGCGTCTAATGGTTCACCGGTGCAATCACCGGTTGTCTACATCGCTTCAAACAGGCTCCAATTGCTTTCGTTTGACACGAACAGTTCGTGGGACGGCAGCTTTGCACTCGTTGATGCAAATGGCGACAGCCTCGACGATCGTCTGATCGGAACCCGCGACCTGGATCCAGCGGGCTTTGCAGTCGATGTACGAACGGCGCCGGCGCGAATGGTGAATGGTCAGAGCACTGACATCGCCGCGCTACTCGGGTCCGATCGGCTCTGGCTCTTTAATGTGACGAACCCTCGCGCTCCACAACCCTATCCCTCTCGATCTTTCGCGGAAATGGGTTTGGGTGGTCACGTTGCCCGCCGGATGGACCTGGAAGACACGCTCCTTTACGTGATGTTCGCAGACAGGGTGGCGGTCATCGATTTCAGCGATCCTTCAAATCTGGTGGTTAGGGGTGTAATCACAGATCTCGGAAGCGATCTGCGCTGGATCTCTGTCCATGATGGATTTGTCTACACGCTGGATCTGGCGAATGGCAAGTCGAACGTTCGTACTTCGATCGGCTCTGCCGCTGCAACAGTTTTCGTTCATGGCGCTGACGGCAGCACTTGCATGAATCCTGTCCTGATTAACCGCACTGACGATCGCATGATCCAACCCGCGGAGACAGTCTTCAAGGTCTATGGGTTAGACGTCCCACAGTCCGGCAAAGTCATCATCCGCAAACAAACACGAACCGGCGATCAAGTGATTTCGACAGTGCTGGCAGAAGTTCCGGCAGTGTTCGATCCGAGCTCAACTCCGGATGTGCTTATGGGCCGGGCCACCTGGACATCAAGCGAGCAGATTGATCGCGCGGCAACCTATACCGCAGAACTTGTAGTTAACGGGCAATCGAGCGAGTTCCGCGCTCGTGCAGTGCCAATCGTGTTCAGCCATCTTCTTGATGAGTACCAGCAGATCATCGGTGTAAGTGGTCGACGAGGGGGCGGCAAGCTCGCTTACCTCCTCGGCGCTAATGCCCACGTGACACTCCGCGTTAATGGGTCTCTGGTGAATTTAGGCGAACCGCCGTCAACTTTCCGTACGTTCGGTCTGCATGTAGAAGATATTAAGATGGGTAACTTGCCCAACCTGGCTCCGGGCAATTACCAGTTCAAACTCACGGCGACGTTGGAGAATGGCAGTGTAACTGAAGAAGCTGACGGAACGATCGTTGTTGAGAATGATTCGGCAAATCAACGTCAGCCCGGAAATATCTTCGTAAACAACGTCGAGATAGAAACGGGCAACCTCGCGCTTACCGAATCAGATATTCCCGAGATCAGGAACAGAGGTCTGTCACTATCATTTACGCGCCTCTACAACAGCAGGGGCAGCAATACTTACAACACTCTCGGCTACGGCTGGACGCATAACTATCAGGTGCTGCTGCGACGCTCGCCGGATCCTAATAATCCCGCCGAAAGCATTTACACACTCGAGGGCGCCGAAGGCAACAGCCAGGTCTTCAGAGGAACCGAGCTCAAGAGTGATCCTCCGTTCCACACTAAATTGCAAAAGAATTCCGACAACAGCTTCGATTTCTTCACCAAAGGGAACATCAGATACCACTTCAATCAGGCCCTGGAAGTCGGCAGCGAACAGATGTTCAACCTGGGCTATATGGGTAACCTGGCTTTCATGGAAGAGCCGAACGGTAACAAGCTAACGTTTGGCTACGACTCGCAGGGCCGGTTAGCGACCGTGACGGATTCGTCTAATCGCAAACTTACTTTCACTTATGAACAAGGAGCCACACCCTTTGTTGGCACACTCGATACCGGAAGCACGACCAACCAGTCTTTAACTTGCACCAACAAACGCTTCCTGAACTCGCTTCGTCGCAAATTTGAGCTTGGACAGCTTGGTGTCGCCTGGCGCATTACGAGGATCACTGGACCAGGCGGTTTAGAAGTCCTCTACGATTACGACGCCAAAGGCAATTTGACTCGTATCGAACGTACCGGCGCCGATGGAATCAGTCAGCCGGCCGCTCCGAATGTCACCGTCTACGCTTACGATCCATCGAACGGTGCGAGTGCGAGTACCGAACACTTGCTCAAATCTGTCCAAACGCCGAACCACGGAACACAAAGCCACGTCACAACCTACGAATATGAATCGACAAACTTCGGGATGATGGTGAAAGCGATTCGCATGCCTGAGGCGGTGAACAATTTGTATGCTTATACCTTCTCAGCCACCGAAGTCACCGAAACCGCCTTCACCGACGGTCGTGGCAACGTCACCCGTTATCAATTCACCAACAACCGGCCGGGTAAGACCGTTACAGTAAATGCGCCTCGTAACGCTGTATCCACGATTACATTTGACAAGGATGGCAACAGTTTGTCTGAGACAGATCCCGAAGGTCGTCAAACAACAACTCAATACGACGATCGTGGCAATCAAGTTCTTCAGACTGTCAGTGGGCAGGGAACGACGATTACCACCAAAGCCACCTTCGATCCGAAGTTTGCTAAACCACTAAGCACGACGGATGGCAATGGTAATCCAATAACCTACTCACTTGACGGACGTGGAAATGTCACGCGCGTACATCTTCCAACCGGCCGCGATATCCAAATGGATTACGCTGGCAATGGCGATCTATCGCGAGTTGTAGATCAATACGGTTTTGCTACTAACTATCAGTACGACACATTCGGAAATCCAACAACTATTACTCGCCAAACGAGTGGCCAGGGAATTGTCGTAACGAACAACACGTACGATGCGCGCAGCAGATTGCTCACCAGCAGCGACACAATAGCCCCATCAGTTCAGAATACGTATGACAGGTTTGACCGTATCGTCAGCCAGACCGTCACAGACCCTGCAGGCTTCCGTGATCAACTCACCACAACATTCCTCTATTTGCCGGAAGGACAGGTAAAGAAGGTCACGAGGAACGGCGGTGCGCAAACACTCGTCGTGGACAACACCTATGATGGTCTTAACCGGCTCGTACAGTCAGAAGAAACCCCGAACGGCGCTGGTCCATTCGTCCTCACTTATACCTACGACGGAAACTCTAATGTCCTTACCAATACGGATCGTCGAGGCGTAACAACGACACGCACCTATGACGAATTGAATTTCGTGCGAAGCGAGACGCTTTCAGGACCGTTTGGTGCACAGATAACCGTCAGCCGGTTAACGGAGGTTGACCGCATCGGAAATCCTGTACGCCTGACCAATCAATACGAACAAGAGACCACGTTCGAATATGACGGTTTGCGTCGTTTGACTAAACGCCACTTACCCGGTGACCTCACCGAGGAGACTGGCTACGACGCTAACAGCAATATCGTCCTGCAAATTGATCGCAATGGCGGTCGATCGACGTTTGCTTATGACGAGATAAATCGTCGCACGAGAATGACCGATCCGGCGGGCAGGGTCACGAGTTGGGTATTCGATGACGCCTCGCGGAGTGTCACGCAACAAAACGATCCGCAGGGCCTGACTGAAACCGTGACGGTGGATGGTATCGGCCGGCCTTTGGTTCGCGACATCAAATTCACTGGGGCAAGCCAACGCACTTCGAACTCTTACTCCGGGCGTTCGGTCCAAACTACGGACCCGCGTGGAATCGTGAGTGTTAGCCAGCTTTCAGCGTTTGGTGAAACCGGCTCCCTGACGGTAAACGGCGCCAATCCTGCTTTCAATATACAGCGAAGCTATGCCGCTTTCGGTGGACTTAAACGCGCGGTGGATGCAAACGGCCGTGTGACTACTTACACGCTCGATGGTCTGAATCGCGCCACGTTGATCTCTCATACCGGTGGTTTCAGCGAGAGCTTAACGTACGACGGAGCGGGCAATGTTGTGTCGCATTCCGATATGCGCGGCGTCGTCTCGCAGATGACATACGACAACCAGGGCCGTTCTCTCGTTACAACGGTGCAGGATGAATCGCAACAGATTGCCGTACAAACGATTGCTTATGAAGATGCGCTGAGCAAGGAAACGCGCACAGACGCCAAGGGCAACGCGACGACGCTTGTTTACGACGGCTTGCGCCGGCTAAAGAGCGTGAGAAACGCCGACTCGAAGACGCGCACGCTGGAATACGACGGCATCAACCTGCGCCAGGAAAGCGACTTCAAAGGAGCGAACACTTTCTTCCTCTACGATCCGGTGAATCGCGTCAAGCAGATCACTGACAGGCTGGGTCAGGTCACGACCATATCAAACAGCGACAGTGGTGGTTACCGGAAGGCAATTACGGATCGCCGGGGGAACCAACGCATCGAAATCTACGATCCGTTGCGACGAATAGTTAGCGTTACACAAGGCGGGCAGCCCCTCGCTTCATATGAATACGACGAGAACAACAATCGTAGGGCACTGATCGATGGCCTCAACAATCGCACTGAATACACATACGACAACCTCAATCGCGTAACACAGGTCACTCATGCTGGCAACCTGCAAACAGAGACGTTTACGTACGACGCTGTCGGCAACGTGCTCACCTATAGCGACGGGGCCGGTGCACCTGTCGTACAGACCTACGACGAACTCAATCATCTGAAGACCCGGACTGACGGTGCCGGCAATGTAACGAAATTCCAGTACGACGGCGGCGGGTTGTTGCTTGAGCGGACTGATCCGAAGGGTGCCCAGTACAAGACGACCTATTCCTACAACGCGCTAGGTTCTTTGAAGCAGATCACTGATGCGAAGAGTGGAGTATGGGAGTTTGACTACGATCCGGCACAAAACCTGATTGGTATCAAAGACGCGCTCAATCGTTCGGTGAGCTATGACTACGATTCGCTGAATCGTCTCAAGACTGTTACGCAGCCACAACAACACGTGACGACGTATGGGTACGACGCAAACTCGAATCGTAACGCGATTACAGATCCACAGAATCACGTAGCGAATATCAGCTACGATGCGCTCGATAGGATTCAGTCAGTTAACTATATCCAACCCACCGGCAGCGGGCCGCGCAGTTATAACTACGGCTACGATCCGGAAGGCAATCTCACCAGTGTCGACGAAACTACTTTGCTCGACACGTTGAAAACAAGGCGCTACACGCGTACCTATGACAGGCGGAATCGCATCACCAGCGCAACCGATCCCTTCAATCACAAAGTGAAGTTCGACTACGATGCGGCGAACAACGTCACGTCACTGACCGATGCGGCAGATAATTCAATTGGTTATTCCTATGACGCACTGAACCGCCTCCAGACTGCTACGCTAGAGAACCAGTCGGCCACGATTAATTATCAATGGCAAGCTGATGGCCTACTGAAGCAGGTCAGTTACCCAAGTGGTATGCGTCGGGATTACACATACGATGCCGCTGACAGACTGACCAAAGTTACCAACCTCATCAACAGCACTGAGTCCGAAGAGTTTGCATACACTTACGATGCGAACACAAACCGGGCCACTGAAACGCGTAACCAGAACGGTCGCATCAATCGCAGCATCACTTACGACTACGATCTGCTGGACCGCCTCACTTCTGCAAACTACACAACCCTCGGACAGCGTCCGGCTAATCCGGCGCCGGGCCAAAGCGTCAGTTACACGGAAGCTACTCGCCTGAACGAGTTTGGTTATGATGCGGTTGGTAACCGCGGGACTTCCACAGCTCAGGATCGCACTACCACCATTACGCTAACAACGGACAACAATGGTGTAACGAGCGAGTCGCGACAGAATTCTGACTCAGCACTCGTGACGACCACGGCGCTGTTCAATGAACTCAATCGTCTAACACAACTCAGCAGCAACGCGGCCGGAAGTGTGGCCACAACATACGACTACGACCGCAATGGCAACCTGACTTCGACTCGTCAGAACACTCAGATCACCACGAAATACGAGTATGACTGTCGCGATCAATTGCGTCGCGTTCTGAATGGATCGAACCAGGAAGTTGCGGCTTACGACTACAACTTCGACCGGCAGCGCATCGCAAAGACGATTGGTGGAGTACCGCTGACTTACGTTTACGCGGGCGATCAGGTCGTAAGTGAATATGGACTGAACGACCAGCTGGTTAACCGCTACGACGTAAGCGCAGGCGAGGTGGTGCGCGCGCAGCTCGGTGGTGAAGGCGAGCGTTACTACTTCAGCGATGGCCAGGGCTCGGTTACCTCCCTGGCCCAAGCATCCGCTGTGACGGCGCGTTATGAATACGATGCGTGGGGCCAATACTTCGCTTCGAGTGGCGCCAGCTACAACTCGATTGGCTACACGGGCCAGCGCTTCGACAACGAAACCGGCTTGATGCCGTTGGGTAATGGCGAGCGTTACTACTCACCATTCACGGGTAACTTCATTCAACAAGATAGCTTCACCGGCATGGCCATGATGGCCCAGTCGATGAACCGCTACGCGTATGCGATGAACAACCCGCTGAAATTTATGGATCGCAGCGGAAACAATCCCGATCCAATTCAGCAATGGTTCCGTGATGCGCGCAAAGCATTGGAATACTGGGCCTCGCACGGCCCAACCAGCTCAACTAAGGAGTGGGCCCACACTATTCTTCATGCCCAGCTGAGCGGTGCGCAGCTAACTTACAGTGTTGGCAAGGGCGTTTATAACTTCGGCTCAGAGTTGGTCAAGACCGCCGCGGACGCCATTACCTTCCAGGGCAATGCCATACAGGGCATGCATTTCAAGGATATGAAGTTCAGCAGCAATCTGGCCCAGGGTCTACAAAAAGACCTGGTTGCCGGGAATTACGGAAAAGCTGCAACGGATCTCGTGTGGGGCCTGACGATTGTTGGACCACCCATCGAGAACGTCACCAATACACTTCTCGACTACAACGAGGGGAAGATCAGTATTGATGAAGTAAACGAGCGAATGGGGGAACAAATAGGTGGCCTCGCCGGCTCCTTGATTCTAGCCGGCGCCATCAAGAAATCGACAACGCAGGTCGCAACCGAATCTACCACTCAAATTAGTACGAAGTTGAAACCCGCAACCACGTCCGCAGTGGCAACCGAAGCCGCTGCGGTTGATGTCGCGGCTGAGGTCAGCACACGGAGCGCTGGAACTCGTGCCGCGAGTGTGACCAGGGCTGCAGCTGCGACAGAAGAATTTGTCGGACCACGAATCGGACGCTCCGGATTTCGAACCTCGCAAGAATTCGCGGACGCCGCCTTTAAACGCTATCAGGAACTTGTCGACCGGGGCTACAGCGCAGCCCAGAAAGCACAGAGTCGTGGAAAGCTGACAACGGGAGCTGAGAATACCCGGATTGGCAGCTTCGTCGATAGATATAGCAGGGCTCGTTTCAGAAACTGGCTTGCTTCTGAAGGCATTCCTGAGGGCCCAAATAAAATTATTCAGGTTAATCGGCGACTGTATGATCCTTCCGGTTCAGGAACATACGTCCAACCGGACGTCAGAATCCCCAGCGCTCAAGCTATTTTCGATGCCAGCGTTGAAATGAAGTGGGCTACTACACCGCAGGTTATGAAATTCCGCAACTTCTCTGGAGGTGACCGAGTTACAATAACTCGGCCTCAACAGTTGGGTGGGAGCTACAGTATTTGGCCTTGAGGCAGTGCGAAAAATGTCGTCATGGATTCAAGATCTTGATGCCTTGTGGGACTTTATCGGCTACGTTGTGCTGTGTGCACCCGACGACTTCCCGGAGGAGGATTACCTTCAACCCGAGGAGCAGATGAACCTGGAGCGTGCGTTTGACGAACTGCGGAACGCGATGAATCTAATCAAGCCTTCGAAGATGGACGACGCCAAGCGGAGTGAGGCTTTGTCTCTGCTGGAGGAATCGTTGAACGCTTATCGAGCAGGCGATGATGTAAAAGGAGCGCACGTTTTGCAGGATTTTCAGGTTCTTATCTTTAACAAGTAGAGGATGCGGACGGGCGCAGGACGTAAACGTTGCGCTTCCAGAACGGTTTGTTCATGTTCGTCTTGGCGAGCTCGTCGCCGATGATGGCTTCATTAGGTGAGAGATCGAGATTTATTTGAACGGCGACGCGTAGATTAGTGCGTTGCAAAACTGCACCTAAACAGTCGACGCTCGGCCCGTGATCGATTGGAACTTCGATCACTGCCACGTCAGCGTGATTTAACAGATTACACAACGGATCGAAGTCGCCCAGTATTTCAAATATTTTGAGTCACACGTCGAGGAAATCAAGGCAGCCGCCAATGTTTGTCCGGTTGAGGCGATAACGCTTGGGATCGAAGAAGAGGAACAATGATCGCTCGCATATGGCATGGCCGAACTAAAGCGTCGCAGGCTGATGCGTACCTCGAGTTCCTTAAAGAACGCGCTGTCCCCGATTACCAAAGTACGCCCGGAAACCGTGGCGTTTTTCTGTTTCGGCGTGTGGATGGAGACGAGGCTCATTTTCTGACAGTGACACATTGGGATTCGCTCGACGCGATCGAAGGGTTCGCAGGTGCTGAGATTTCGGCGGCCAAGTACTACGCCGAAGATGCTGACTTCTTGCTGGAGTTTGAACCTACCGTTGAACACTATGAACTCTACATCGAACCGGACAATACCAACGCAAACAGCAGCGGTTCACCGTGATGAACCGCTGCTGCTCACATAACGCATTGCTCAGAGAGCGAGAAACCTCCTACTTGTTGGTGACGCGAACTTGCATCGCAACACCACCAATTACGTTGCCTTTCGAGTCTCTCTGGACAACATCCAAATCAATCACGTCTCCAGCCTTGGTGCTGGCCGGGACCTGAAATTTCATTCCCATTTCCACTGGAGTCCTTGCCAGGAGGCTGATAGGAAGACG
>DASTVU010000367.1:0-5082 GCA_035758935.1 Pyrinomonadaceae bacterium
AAGCAAAAGGTCGGGACGAAGGAGTTTGCAGAGGCTGTTGTCGAACGCTTGGGTCAGACGCCGCAGATCCTGAAGGCCCGAAAATACAGCAAGGGCGAAGAGTCGGTTGCGAGGGCCGCAAGCATAAAACCGGCGCCCAAGAAAGAGCTTGTCGGCGTTGACGTGTTTCTCGATTGGACGCGCGGGTCTGCAAACGATCTCGGCGATGCGCTCAGCAAAGTAAACGGCGGCGGCGTTAAGCTCACAATGATCAGTAATCGAGGCGTGAAGGTGTGGCCCGGCGGTCACTCGGAAACATTTTGTTCCGATCACTGGCGTTGCCGGTTCCTGCCCGACTCGGACGGCGGCAAAGTCGCGCATGCACAGGTAGTGTCGTTGCTTGGTCGCATTGCTGACTCAGGTTACGACTTCATCAAGACTGAAGGACTTTACACATTCGACGGCGAGCGTGGTTTCTCGTTGGACCAGGGAGAATAGGATGGGAAAAAAAGGCAAAGCAGAAGAACAGGTTTCTAACCCGCTGGTGGCGGTTATCATGGGGAGCAAGTCTGACTGGGACACGATGCGTCACGCTGACGAGACGCTGACTGAGTTTGGTATCGCGCACGAATGTCGGGTCATATCCGCCCACCGTTCGCCGGCGCTGGCCGCTGAGTTTGGTTCCACGGCCGAATCACGCGGACTCGAAGTCGTGATAGCCGCGGCTGGTGGCGCCGCGCATTTGGCTGGCGTAATGGCTGCTCACACGACGCTACCCGTCCTGGGTGTGCCAATGAAGAGCGACGCGCTCAATGGGCTGGATTCGCTTTTAGCGACCGTGCAGATGCCGGGTGGTATTCCGGTCGGAACCCTCGCCATTGGCAAGCCTGGCGCTACAAACGCCGCGCTTTTCGCGATTGCTATCCTCGCCAATAGCCGTCCCGATTTACGCAAGAAGCTGCACGAGTTTCGTGAGGCTCAGGAAAAGAAGATCCGCGAAACGGTGCTCTAAAGAAGGTGGGCGCCTCCTTGGAGTGCGCCAACTTGTTGGCGCTTTCGTATTTGTTCCAAAGCGGTGACAAGTCACCGCACTCCAAGGAGGCGCCCTTTTAACAGAAATTCTTGAATTTAGTCGCTCCTTGTCGCACAATGCCCGCAATGTAACGCTCGCTCCAGAGCACATCTCCTTCTCGCACTCGTAAGGATCCCAGGCGAGCATGATCGGTCAGACAGTTTCCCATTACCGAATCCTCGAAAAACTAGGCGAAGGTGGAATGGGCGCGGTCTATCTGGCTGAGGACCTTCACCTTGGGCGGCGCGTTGCCATCAAGTTTCTCACGTCCACTGACCGTCACTATCGAGCCCGCTTCATTCGCGAAGCCCGTGCGGTTTCGGCCCTGAGCCATCCAAACATCGCAATAGTTCACGATTACGGCGAGACGACCGGCGATCAGCCGTTTATCGTGATGGAGTACGTCAAAGGCAAGTCACTCAGCGACCTGCTCGATGAAGGACTGACTCTACGGCGCTCCGTTGAGATTGTGTCGTCCATAGCCGAGGCGCTCGGCGAAGCACACCATCACGGGATCGTGCACCGCGACATCAAGCCGTCGAACGTTCTCGTGAACGAACGCGGCACCGTCAAGGTGCTCGACTTTGGCCTCGTCAAACATTTCGGCGAGCAACCGGCCAGCGGCGTAGATCTCGACGCGCGTACAATCTTTTCAACCCAAACTCGCAGCGACGTGATCGTTGGAACACCGCTCTACCTTTCGCCGGAACAGGCAACCGGCAAGGAGATTGACGGCCGCAGTGACTTGTTTGCGCTCGGAGCGTTGCTATACGAATGCCTGACCGGCCAGTCGGCATTTTCCGGCGGGAGCGTTCTGGAGATCGGTGCGCAAATTATTCACGTCACGCCCGACCCACCCTCGAAGCTCAATCCGGCTGTGCCGCTGACGTTGGATCGCGTCACGATGAAAGCGCTCGAAAAGAAGGTCGAGGCGCGCTACCAGACTGCTGCTGACTTTCTGAAAGATTTGAAAGCGGCAGCGGAATCGTTGGGAACCAACGGCGTGCCGGTGTCGAGCAGAACGAACAAAGCGACCGAAGGATTCAAGCGAGGGACCAACGCTTTTGCGACGCTCACGATGCAATTGCGCCGTCAACGCTTCTCGCTGGCATCAATCATCCCGGCTTTCATCGCCGTCGGTCTTGCGATTTGGGCCATCTATTACTTCTGGCCACGCTCTTATTACCAACCTCCTTCCGCAGCACTCCATTGGTACGAACAGGGCACTGAGAGTCTGCGTAACGGCGCTTACTATCAGGCGAGCAAGGCACTGACTCAGGCCATTCAGATCGATGACGGTTATGCTCTGGCGCATGCGCGTCTGGCACAGGCGTGGGCCGAGCTCGACTACTCGGAGCGTGCCAAAGATGAATTACTTGCGGCTACCAGTCAAAACGCGCGTTCATCACTATCACCAAAAGATGCGCTGTATTTGGACGCAATCCAAGCCACTGTGACGAGAAAATTCGGAAATGCCGTTAATTCGTATACCGAGCTCGCTAAACTCTCACCTGAGGATGGCTCAGTGTATGTAGATCTCGGTTATGCGTATGAAAACGACGGCAAAACCGACAAGGCCCTCGAGAATTATCAAAAGGCAATCGAGTTGAATAATCGTCAGTATGCAACGGCGTATCTGCGTACGGGAATTGTCTATCTGCGTAAACAGGACACAAACAACGCGGCGCAGATGTTCGATGAGGCGGAGCGCCTTAATAAGGCGGCAACCAACAACGAAGGATTGAATGAAGTAAATCGCCAGCGTGGAATTCTGTTTAGAAACAAGAGCGAATATGACAAAGCAAAGACTCAGTTTCAGCTTGCACTTGATGCCTCACGAGTCATGGGCAATGAAGCGCAACAGATCACTGCGCTCATCGATCTGAGTTTCCTGGCTTCGAGGCGTGGCCTGTACTCAGAAGCTGAAACCTACGCCCAGCAAGCCGTCAACTTTGCGCAACAGAAGCAACTGGAAAACCTGACGGCGAGTGGTTTACTGGAATTGGGTAATTCGTTTACGGCTAAGGGCGATTACGAAAAGGCAGAATCCTATTATACCCAGGCCATTCAGTTTGCCCGCGCGAACAAGGGCCGTTTGCGTGAAGCAATGGGAGTGATGAATCTGGCCGGCATATACATTCAAACGCTGCGCATCGACGAAGGTTTGCAAATCGCGCAGCAGGCTCTCGAGTTTTTTCAACAAGAGAACTACCCGCGAAATGCCTTTCTTTGCCTGACTCACATCGCTCGAGCGTATCGCCGCAAAGGCGACTACGCTGCCGCACAACAAGCGCTAAGCCAAAAACTCGAACTGGCTAACCAGAGTCAGAACCAAGGCTCGATTGCAGATACTCACGTGGAGTTGGGTGCGGTACTACTCGAGCAGGAACAACTTCCTGGAGCCCTCGAGCAATATGAAAGGGCTACCGAACTTTATGGTTCCACAAACGACTTCCTCGTTGCGTTTTGTAAAGAGAATAGCGCACACATCCTTGCCAGGCTCGGTCGTTATGAAGAAGCCAAACAGTTGCTCGACGAACTTTTCAAATCAAAAGAAACCCTCCTCGGTCTATTACCCGATCTACATCGCAATCGTGCGGAAATGGAACTGATACAAGGGGATCTGCCGAAGGTAATTACAGCCAGCAACGAAGCAATAAAAATGGCGGGCCCAAAATCCAACACCTTGATTCAAGCGCAGTACATCCTCGCGTTAGCCAAAGCCGTTACCGCTAAAAACGAGGCTCGAACGCTTTGTGACGCATCAATAAAAGCCACTTCAAACGGGGGGGACTTTGGTTTGCACTCCCGTGTGCTGTTGGCGTGCGCAGAAGTAGCTTTGAAAGGAAAGGACGCCCAGACTGCATTAACACTAGCAACCCAAGCACAGGAGAGATTTGCGCGGGGTATCCAGTTAGAGTCCGAATGGCGTGCGTGGGCAATTGCCTCGCGCGCCAACAAAGAATTAGGTCAGACGGACATCGCCCAGGAGCAAATGAGAAACGCTCAAACGACGCGCTCCAAGCTGGAACAACAGTGGGGAGCCGATGCTTTTAAAAAGTATGCTGCCAGACCTGACATTCAGGTTTACTATGAATAACAGTTGATCCACCTGGCTCAACTCCCAATACATGCAAGGAGATCAGACGAATGTTAGATGAAACCAATAATCCTCAACCAACCGATCCCCCAACAACGGGTGGCGGCGGTGGCACTTCAGACAGCGATTCGGAAGAAATCGCCCAAGCCCAGGCTACCGATCCCCCGACGACAGGAGGAGGTGGCGGCGCCAACGCATAAGTGCCAAGGCTTCCCAGGGCCTGCTGACAACTAAATACTTCCACAGATTACACAGTGCCATCTGTGTAATCTGTGGATTACAAACCTCGCTTAGCTAACCACTCTTTCACAACTTCCTTCGGGTCTCTCTTATTCCCATCAATCTCATAATTCAGCCGGCGCATTTCATCGGTCGAGATTCCGTTCGCAAGCTTCGCCAGGATTTCCCGCAACGCAGGAACTCTTGCTAGCGAATCCTGCCGCACGAGGTAAACGGCTTCGTAGGGTGGAAAGTAATGGCGGTCGTCTGCGAGTTGAAAGAGGTCGAGAGTGGCGATACGCCCCTCGGTCGAGTTACCAGCTACAAGATCGACCTGTTTTGACGAGAGCGCGATGTAAGTCAGCGACAAGTCCATCTCGCGCACTTCCGCAAACTTCAACCCGTACGTCTTCGAGAAACCCGGATAACCATCCGCACGTGACATAAAGTCCTGTCCAAAACCGGCTCGCCATCGCGGCGTTTGCGGGGCAGCATCCGAAATAGTTTTGAGATTCAGCCGTCTGGCATCTTCGCCGCGAACGAGCATGGCAAATGTGTTTTCGAAACCGAGCGGCTGGCTAACCTCGACATTGAATTTCGTCGCATATTCCTGTTTGACCTGATCATAAACCGCGCGCGGATCGCTGATTGGCGCGTGATGAAGTATGGCCGTGTAGGACGTGCCCGTGTATTCAGGATAAAGATCGAGTGT
>DASTVU010000368.1:0-2155 GCA_035758935.1 Pyrinomonadaceae bacterium
TGCGATAGCTGTAAGATCGATTTCACTGTCAACTTCGATCGTTACGTGGAACTGACGTTTCGACCTAACCCGGCAGTGAGACGTTTGAATGTGTCGTCGTTTTGCATCGGCAGTCCGCACTGGACGCCGCACGTGGTGGCACAACAACTCCTTCCCGCGGGCGATACACGTGAGCTCGTGTTGCCGCTTGAGTCCGGCAACTATCGACTTCGTGCACTCGAACTCCCCGGATCACAGGACCTCACAGTTTCTTCCGAAGGCGACACCTCCGCGCAGGTCACACTTTCACGCAACGGTTGGAGCGAAGAAACCCTGCGGGTCGGCGAGGAGTTTTCTCTCGCGCTGAAAAATGACACTGACGCCGAACAACTCTTGATCCTCGAGCGTTTGGAATGGAGCGATCAGGCGACCACGGCCGCTGAGGTCACGGCGCTACAAATGTTCAGAGATCTCTTTGCGACTGAAGCACTGCGACCGGGTGAACAGATCTCGGTGGGAACATTAACGGTGCTGTTTACTGACCTGCGTAACTCGACTCAGCTCTATCGAGAGATCGGCGACGCAACTGCCTTTGGCCGCGTGATGAGCCATTTCGATGTGGTGAAAAAAGCGATCGTCGAACACGATGGCGCGGTGGTGAAGACCATTGGTGATGCCGTGATGGCCGTGTTTCGATCTTCCGTCGATGGTTTACTGGCGATGCTCGAAGTACAGCAACTGCTTGCCGTGCCCGCTGAGGGTACTCAACCTTTGCAACTGAAGGCCGGACTAAACACGGGTCCATGCATCGCCGTCACATTGAATGATCGCCTCGATTACTTTGGTTCGACCGTGAACATGGCTGCGCGTCTGGAGTGTCTCTCATCCGGTTCAGACGTGATAATCTCACGCTCGGTTTATGAAGATCCGAAGGTGCAGGAGTTGATCGAGTCTGATAGTTTCTCGGCAGAGCCGTTTGATATGTTGCTAAAAGGTTTTGAAGACGAACGTTTTGAGCTATGGAGGGTTCGTAGACGGTAATGTATTTTGTACTTGGGTCTTTGTACTTTGCGCGTCGTAACAACAGATAACTATTAAGTACCAAGTACAAAGAACAAAACTCAAATATGGCGGCCCTCCTAGCAGCGCAGGAAGTCTCAAAAATTTATCAGATGGGGAGTAACAACGTTACTGCCCTCGACAACGTCTCGCTCGATATCAACGAGGGCGAGTTCGTCGCTATTCAAGGCACTTCCGGCTCCGGCAAATCAACTCTACTAAACATGCTCGGCGGTCTCGATCACCCGACGAAGGGCGAAGTGTTTTTTGCGTCGCGACCGTTGGGGCCGTTTACGAAAAAAGAGATGGCGCGTTACCGGCGTTTCTCAGTCGGGATGATCTTTCAGAACTTCAATCTCATTCCCACGATGACGGCGCGTGAGAATGTGTCGCTCGCACTCGCATTCGGAGGTTTGCGTGGTCAGCAACGGCGGACGCGCTCGAGTGAACTGCTGGCCCGTGTAGGACTTGGTGACCGCTTGTCGCACAAACCTTCGGAACTTTCCGGCGGCGAGCAGCAACGTGTCGCCATCGCTCGTGCTCTCGCGAATAATCCGAAAGTGTTGCTGGCAGACGAGCCCACTGGAAATCTCGACTCGATCCGCGCGCACGAACTGCTGGGGCTGTTACGTGAGATGGTGGATCACGATTCGCTGACGATTCTGATGGTCACGCACGACCAGGACTTGGCAAACAGTTTTGCCGATCGAATTGTGTTCATGAAGGATGGGAAAATCGTGGTTTGAGCTTTGTGCTTGTACTTGGATTCCACAAAGTACAAAGCACCAGGAACAAAGCACAGCTTGGAGGAGCCATGTCACAGCCCGCTACTCAAATGACGCTCGAGGCGCTTCGTTCGGTGCCGTTGTTTGCTTCTCTCGATGACGAAGCGGCGAAGGAATTGCGCCGTCTGCTTTCCGACAAAAAGGTGCCTCAGAACACGCGTCTCTTCAAGCAGGGCGACAAAGGCGACGCGATGTACCTGATCGAGAGCGGACGCGTGCGTATCAGTATTCGCGACGATGATGATCAGGAGCTGACCCTCGCGGAACTTGCGCAGGGCGACTTCTTCGGCGAGATGTCGATTATTGACGGCCGCCAGAGATCTGCTGACGCT
>DASTVU010000369.1:0-8779 GCA_035758935.1 Pyrinomonadaceae bacterium
CCGTGGCCGCCCGTGGTTTACGCAGCGGATTCAAGGAGAGACGGTGTCGGATTTTGCGAATACGATTCAAACCACGGGCGGCCACGGAGGGCCGCCCCTACAGTACGTCCCGGGACGCCAGTTTCACCTGGCGGGCGCGAGTCGCGCGGCAAAGCCGCCGCCGCCTATCAGGTGGATCTTGAGTTTCGAGTTTTTGTTCACACCTTGCGCCGTTTTCTTGTAGTCGTTTCCGGAACGATTTGCATTTGGCCCATCGGCAAATGACGTCATCCGGAAACTACCAGCAGGCAAGAACGAAAAATCGATCTCGAAATCACGCGCGGTCCAATCCGTCATCGCGCCGATGTACCAATCACGCCCATTCCTCCTCGCGATAATCACGTAATCCCCAATCTCTGCATCTAGCACCCTCGTCTCATCCCAAACGGTCGGCACTGGCCCGAGAAACTCCATCATCTCAGGCTCTTTCAGATAGTGCGACGGGCTATCGGCGAGCATCTGCAAAGGACCTTCGTAAACCACATACATCGCCAGTTGATGACAACGCGTGCCCATACTCATCGGACGTTCGAAGATCGCCGCAAAATTTCCCTCCCTGCCGCTGTTAACCATCGCGCCCGGCGTGTAGTCCAACGGCCCGAGAAACATTCTCGTAAAAGGCAGCGTCACGTTGTGTTCCGGAGTTGTACTCTTGCTCCATTTGTTCCACTCGAGCCCGCGTACACCTTCAGTGTTAATGAGGTTGGGCCATGTGCGTACCATCGTCGCCGGTCTGATCCCACCATGAAAGTCAACAATCATCTTTCGCTTCGCCGCTTCTCTGCAGAGCTTGTGATAGAAGTTGATCACCTTCTGATCGTCGCGTTGCATGAAATCGACTTTTAATCCCTTGACACCCCACTTCTCAAACTGTTCCATCGCCGGCAGAAACTGATCGTCAAGCGTTTTCCAAACCATCCAGAGAATTATCCCCACGTTCTTCTGCTTTCCGTACGCCACAAGCTCTTCGATGTTCATCGCCGGCATGACATCAAGCACGTTTCCGAGTTTGTACCAACCTTCGTCGATAATGATGTACTCAATCCCGTACTTCGACGCGAAATCGATGTAGTACTTGTAGGTCTGCGTATTGATGCCTGATTTGAAATCGACACCGTAGATGTTAAGTGCGTTGTACCAATCCCAGGGGACCTTGCCCGGTTTGATCCATGACGTGTCGCGCACTTCAGACGGTTTGGCGAGGAGATAGACCATCTGATTCGTTATCAAGTCGGCATCACTCGCCGCGATGCCAATGATGCGCCAGGGAAACGTGCGTGTCCCTTTCGTCACCGCGATGTAATCCGCTGCTTCGGTGACGCGGATATCGCGATCGCGACTTGGATCGGTCGCGGTTTCTTTGAGCGCGACAGGTGGAAACATTGCCGTGAGACTACTGTTTGAGTTGCCGTGCAGCCAGAGTCCGGGATAATCCTCGACATCAGACTCCGCTACGACCAGCTTGACGCGATCAGGAGCTGCGACAACCGCCGGCAAACTCGCGATTGAGTTGTCCGGTATTTGATTCAGCGGGACGGGAGCAAACTCGCGTTCGTTGTGTGAAAAGAAACTATCTTCCTTCGGATAGTAAACCTTGTAATTATCGGCAAAATTGAAGGTCGCTTCTTCCCCGTAGATTTTGACTTCGGTTTGCGCCAGAGACGTTTCGAAGCGGTAAGCGACGCCTTCGTTGTACGCGCGGAAAGTCAAAGCGAAGTTCGTGAACGAGAGCCGCAGTTCGTTGTAATGCTCTCGAATCTTTGCAAATTTGATCTTGACCGGCGGTTCGATCACGCGGTCGACGGCGTCGTTCTTAACCCCGTCAAGCTTCGCATTAGTCCCAAGCTTTTGATGATCCACATCGAGAGATAGCGTGGAGTCTTTCATCACCTGGTTGCCGTTGACTCGAACGTCGTAACTGATTCGTTCGTTGACGCGAACCGTGACTACGATTCGATTGTCCGGCGAACGAAGTTCATGCGAGTTGTTCGCTGAAACTGGGCTTGGAAGTGCAATCAACGCTGCGAGTGCGAGTAAAATTTTCACACAGATGAACGTGGACCAAGATGGTTTGAATCACAAGAGCGTCAGAACACCCCCAGTATGCCAGAATAGTACTCGGTCAGTCTCTTTGAATTTTCCCTCGCGGCTATACGCGATCAACCCTGCGGCCGCTTTGCTTGTGTACACAGGATCCAGCAGGATGCCTTCCGTGTCCGCGAAAAGCTTAGCTGCTTCTCGAGACGCTTCCGTCGGCACCGCATAACCCTCGCCAACAAAATCATCGTCGACGTGTAATTCACCCCAGGTCGGTGCTTCGGACTTGCCTAGACTGGAAAGCATTGGCCCGACCGCCTTGAAAATATTTTCTTTAATTACGTCAAAGGGATCGTCGGCACTGATTCCCAACAAACGCAAATCACGATAGTTGAATAAACGCTTTCCGACTTCGAGTCCTGCCTGTGTGCCGCCTGACGAAGTTGCAAAGACGATCGCATCAAACTGCAGCCCGAGTTCCAGTTGTTGAATGCCGAGCTCTTCGAATGCGGCCACCATTCCAAACGACCCGATCTCGTTCGACGCTCCTAGAGGAATCTGATAAACGCGCTCTCCGTGTTCCTCCAGCTCGCGCGCGACTTCCTGCATTCTTGACGCCCGCCTGTCGCTTGACGCAACCCGATGCAACTTCACGTCGAGTTGTTCCGCGATGCGCCAGTTTGCGCGCGCCGCTTCCGGATCGCCACCGCTCAGGATCAGTTCACACTTCAAACCAAAACGTCGTGCAACCAGTGCCGTAGTTCGTGCCAGATTAGAAGTAATTGAACCAGTGGTAAGAATTGTAGTGGTACCAAGCGAGAGGGCGTGGGCCATGACGTACTCGAGTTTACGCAGCTTGTTGCCGCCGCCAAGATAGCCCGTCAGATCGTCTCGCTTGATCCAGAGTTGTGGCGCGCCGGGAATCGACTCCCGCAAGCGGTCGAGTCTTTCGATTGGCGTGTTGAGGTTGATCAATCGCTGTCTCGGAATGTTGGTGAACAATTCGAGCGACGCGTCCGCTCTATTTCTTTTAATGTGTGTTGGCCGTTCAGTATTCATGATTTGTATTTCCTTTATTTAGCTCACTGCATGTCTCGCCTGACTCGTTATCGGCGACGGGACAGTAATCCGATCAAGAGTGCCGAGTGTGTGAGTAGTTCCAACTCGCTTCCATTCCTTCGTCTTCGACGTTCTCAACCAACCGCCGAAAACCGGGAGCCAGTAACCGTAGCGCATCGCGTTATCTCCTTTTCCAAAAAGTCGACCAGTTTTGCGTGTGGGTCGAACCCGACCACGCGCGTCGCGTCAGCGACAAAATTTGAAAGTGCGTTGATGTCGTAATAGAGCAACGCGCCCGTGCGGTCATCGATGACGTACTCAACGCCGCCGACATCGATCTGTGCCGCCTGAACGATTCGTTCGACAGCTCTGATCACGTCCAAAGGTGGCTCGAACGCTTCGACTTGCAAACCGGATCGCGGTGCGTCCACCGGACACGCTACGCGCGCCAGTTCAATTCCATCGGTTGTTTGGCAAATGTCTGCCGGGCAGAGATTGAAGGTTTCGCCGGTGGTGTAGACCTTGATTCCGTAGAGATACTTTCCGCCGAGTGTTTCAACTCGTGTGATGTGCCCGCCGCGCGGCGGAATGAACTCCTGGACAAGAGCAGTCTGATCGATGCCGAGATTAACGTGACTGTTCTCGACTGCAATGACCAGAGCCTCTCTCGAGTCAAAACGCACGATTCCAGCGCCACTGCCACCGATGTTGGCCTTCACGACAATCGGAAAGCGCAGACCTTCCGACGCTGTGATCGCCAGCGTCGCATGGTTGATAACGCGTGACTTTGGATATGGAAGATTGAGTGAGGCGAGTAAGGAAAGTTGACGTGCTTTGGATATCTCGATCGCGAAGGCTTTCTGACCGTTGATGACCCTGGTTCGAAGGCGCTCAAGATGATCGAGATATTGGAGCGTATAGAAGATTCCGTGACCGTGGCCACGCAGATATGCGGAAGGACTCATCCGGTTGAAAACGACTGCGTGAGAGTTTCTTTTCTCATTTGGATCGTAGCTGTGACGAGTCGCATCAAGAGCAGCGTATGGAATTGCTCGTCGATCGAGTTCTGCAAAGAGTGGTCGAAACCAATCGGGGTGCTCGTAATAGATGCCCAAAGGTTCTGAGTCGCGCATTGTTTTCTCCTCGCCTGTGTTCGCGTTGCAGTTGTCAAAAGACAAAAAAAGGGCCGCTCGAAATGAGCGGCCCTGGTGAATGCTGATGATTGCTATGAATCTACGTCACATACACGTCAGTCCGCTCCCTCGTCGGCATACAACAACAGAAACAAGCGCAGATGACTGATTGCGTGGCGGACTTCATTAGGTGCTTAACATACTCCGGCGTGCCCGGGCTGTCAACGTAAATGGGGACAGGATTTACAAGATTTGAACAACACAATCATGTCCCGGTGTTATTGGTATCGGGTGAGCTTGATCCTGTGACGCCGCCGTGGCTCGCACAGATTGTTGCGAAGACGCTCTCGCGCAGCCGGCTGGTGATTGTTACCAATGCGACGCACAACAGTTACGAGTGTATTGAAAATGTTGGATGTTTCGTGCGTAGAGAAGATTCGTCGCCCGCCGTTTACTGTTCTTAAAGAACCGAAATAGGTCCTATAGGACTTATAGGACCTATTTCTTGAATTAGACTTATGCAGCGCGGGGAACACGCTCCGGAACGCTCTGAGGCACCGCAGGCTTTGCCGGTACTTGAACGTTACGCAGCTCTCTCCAGTTGAGCGAGATATCCGCGAGCGGAACCGCAAGCGCCAAACAACTCCAGATGATGGCTTGCACGATTTCAACGCCAAGCGTTTCCCAGCCAGTGATTCCCAAAACAAAGCGACCCGCAATGAAAACGAGCGCGATCGCATAGCTGCGCGTGGCCCATTGCCGGTGCAGCGCGATCTTGCGTCTGTAAGCGAACACGAATGCGATTGCCGTGGCGCCCATCAACATCGCGGCATCAACAATCCCGAGAATCGTGAACGAACGCGGCGCTCCCATGCGCTCCTGGTAATACTGAATATAGGCGCCGAGCGGTGCGCACAGTAGCGCTCCGAACACGTATAGGCGGCCCATTATGCGGTGTGCTCGGGTAAAGCGTTTTCGCAGTCGATCAGAAAACTGTAGCGGCGCGAAGAGCAGTACGATGGCGCCGAAGATGCCGTGGGGCAGTAGCCACCACTTAAACGATTCGTAACGCTGCCAGGCCGGATGCTCTGAATCTATGAGAAAGCGTTCATTGTGATAGAGAACATAAAGACTTGCGAGGGCGATAATGGTAAAAACAACGTACTTGGAATTGACCTTCATCGGAACTCCTTGGGGTTAGCTCCCTGAGTTATCAAAATCTCATCAACTACTAACGCGATTTTCATTTGCCTTTCGGTCCACCCCTGTACGCCGGTTTAGTGCGAGCAGTTTACGCCGAAGGCGTTGGCTAATTTCAGCCCAGGGTTCGAACGCAGTGAGAACCCTGGGATCAGATCATCATTGGTCCAACAAACCCTGAAAGGGTTCGACTAGTGGCGAACCCTTTCAGGGTTTAAGGCTTTGTTTTATGTCAATCCCAGGGTTGTTGCTGTCGCTCCAACCCTGGGCTGAAATTAGCCAACGCCTTCGGCGTATTCAAACTGAACCAGACCAGAGAAGGTATGAAAGTGCTGGTGGCGAAGGTTTTCTATAACAAACTGTTTTTGACTGACGCTGCGATCGATCAGTCGATCACCGCATTCCGCCGCGCGTAAGAGCGACTGTACAGGCTATCTATTCATCAGGTATTGCGATAGGCGCTGGCCTCGCTTTCTTTCTCGGGGGCTGGCTGGGCCAGTATTACGGTTGGCGTGTTGCTTTTTATGCGTTGGGTTTTCCGGGGCTCGCGATCGCCATTCTTGTTTATCTCTTGCGCGAGCAACCGCGCGGCACGACGGAAGTCTCTGCCACGAAATACACGGCGCGTGATTGGAAGATTCTATTTAACTCGGTCCCGTTGCGTTACCACTATCTCGGTTATGGCGCTTTCGGCCTGGCGGCAAACAATCTTTCTTTTTGGGGCGCCACGTTTGTTACGCGCGTCTACAAACTCGACCTTTTGACGATCGGTTTTTATGGCGGCGTACTGACGTTAATTGCCGGTGTGCCGGGGACGATTCTCGGCGGTTATCTCGCAGACAAATTTAAGAGATTTGGACGTGGTGGGCGGATGTTGTTCGGTGCAATGGCGGCACTGATCGCGGTGCCGTTCTGGTTGTTGTTTATATTTTCAGGAGATCTTTTGCTGCTGCTGATTGCGAATCTTGTTTTGCTTGGGCTGTCGCTCGTATGGCTTGGTCCGGCCGCGGCGGATGTCCACGATATTGCCGGGCCGGAGCTGCGGGGTCTTGGAATTGGTGTTTACTTCTTCGCCGTCATCATTGCCTATGGCATCGGTTCACTCATCATCGGACAGTTGAACGACTGGCTCGGAGCCACCACGACTCCTCTCAACATGCGTTACTCGATGTTGTTGTGTCCGCTTGCGTGTCTAGTCGCCGCTATCAGTCTCTGGCTCGGTTATCGATCGCGAACACGTTCGGAGCAGTAACTCTTATGCCGCGCGTCTTAGTGCCGACCTGTCGATAATGCGCCCGACGTTCTCGGGCGAGAAGAATTCCGTCAAAGAAACAGTACCTGCGACCGTTCCGAGAAAGCGCCCGATCTCGACTGGATTACCTCGAAGAGCGTTCAAAAGAGTCACCATTTCGGGTGGCGGCGGTTTGAGCATTGCTAACTGGCAGTTATGCTCGAACATCGCACGCACTTCATCATTCCTGTTGTATTCGTAGTCGGCGAGTGCGTCCTCCATCTCGCGCAATCCTAAGAATGCCTGGTCCAAAGCTTCGGCTAGCATCTCAGCATGACTGAAGCTATTTGTGATGCCCTGGGCCAGGATCGGATCTTTCACGTAGCCGGCGTCGCCGACGAGTGCCCAACCATTGCCGTAGGGTTGGCGAAAGAAGTTCGGCAGAAAGCCCGTTCCCGCAAAACGCTCCTCTCGTCTGCCGTTTTTCATTCGCTCGAAGAGTGTAGGCGCGTTTTGCTGGATCGTGCGGAGGTACTCGCCTTCGATGTTTGACCTGACACGATCGAACTCTTCTTTCGGAAAAACGATACAGATCATGCTCAAGCCGTCGTTTGTCTTATCGACGACGATCGTGCGCCCGTCGCGCGGGTAAAGCTCAACGCCTTCGTGCTGCACGCCGCTCCAGTAAGAGTAGTAGTTGCAGGTAAGCATGCCGCGATCGAAGTAGACAGGAGCGTTAACAGCGTTAGCCACCATCGAGCGTGCGCCATCTGCGCCGATTACGATGCGAGCGTGTTCGGTAACTGTTGAGCCGTTCGCGTCGCGTCCACGAATGCCGGTGATCGATTCACCGTCCGTTGTCAGTTCTTCAACTGTAAAGCGTTCGCGCAGTTCAGCGCCGGCGTCGACGGCTGCGTCGACGAGTATTTTGTCGAGCACACGACGCCGCGGTGCATAAGCTTCGGCGTTACCGTTTGCGGGTGGTGGCGAGCCGGCGAGTGCGAAGGGTCCGACGTCGAATTTGATTGTCTTGGTGGGCGGGCAGTTTGAGGCGCGGAGCTTTTCAAGCAAGCCCCAGCGCTTCAGGTGCGCCACACCGGGTTGATGAATGTGATGTGTTGAGATCGTGTCGCTGGGGAATGATGCCCTGTCCAATAAGAGAATTCGATAACCTTTGCGGGCGAGCAACATTGCTAACGGAGAACCCGCGCAACGTGCACCAACAATGATCGCGTCGTACATTCAGAAGTAAGCCCTCCATGTCTAAACGCGGAAAGGTAGCCACAAAAAGGCACAAAATGCATAAAAGATTTTCTGTTTGTGCATTTTGTGCCCTTTTGTGGCTAGACCATTACTCGGCTTTTAGGGTGATGAGGGGGTCGACTTTGGTGGCTCGTAGGGCGGGGATGAAGGACGCGATGAGCGCGACGAGCAACAGGATCAATGGGACGGCGACGAAGGTGGCGAGATCTGTTGGTGTAACCTGGAACAACAAACTCGACATCACGCGTGTGATCGCATACGCGCCCGCGAGTCCCACGATCGTTCCAATCACAACCAACGACATCGCATATCGCAATACCATCTTCAACACATCCGCAATTTGCGCACCCAGCGCCATCCGAATCCCAATCTCGCGTGTTCGCTGCGTCACGGCATACGCAGTCACTCCATAAATCCCCATCGCCGCAAGCAACAGCGCCACCACCCCGAACACTCCAAAAATGACGAGACTGAATCTTCGTTGATCGAGCGACGACGAAAACACCTGGTCCAGCGTGTGGAACTTCAGCGGCAGTTGCGAATCGAGCGAACGAACGGTCTCACGCATCACCGGCACCAATGACCCCGGCTCCACCTGCGCTCGCGCCACGACCGTCCAACTCGACGACGGCAACCGTTGTTGCGCGTTGGCATAAACTGTTGGTCCAACTGCGACATCGACGCCATAATCGTGCACATCACCAACAACCCCGACAATGTGTAACAAACGCAGATCCCCATCCATATTTCCAAACTGAATTGTTTGCCCAATCGGATCCTCGTCGGGCCAGTATTTCTTTACAAACGCGTGGCTAAC
>DASTVU010000370.1:0-7393 GCA_035758935.1 Pyrinomonadaceae bacterium
GGCTAACAGTCTCTCGCTTGATCCGAATTCCACCAGACTAGTGTTGGTGCAACTGGCGACGCTGCTGATCTATTTCGCTGCCACGCTCGTGTTTACTGACACGCCTCATCGTCTGCGCGTTCTGGTGCGGACGATCATGATCTTTGGTTTCCTGCTGGCGATCTTTGGGTTGACGCAGTCGTTCACCAGTCCCACGAAGGTTTACTGGATTCGCGAGCTCAACCAGAGCACAGCGTTCGGTCCGTTTATCAATCGACACCATTTTGCCGGTTACATGGAGCTAACGATTGCGTTGCCGTTAGGTTTGCTCTTTGCCGGTGCAGTCGAAAAAGAGAAGCGGATCATTTATCTCTTCATCGCGGGATTGATGGGAGTGGCCCTCGTGATGACGGCTTCTCGCGGCGGAATTATCAGTCTCGTGGCTGAGATCCTGTTTCTGGTCGTCGTGACGGCGATCTGGAAAAAGCCGAGTGAAAGACGAAGATCGAGGAAATCGCACCGGCTCAAGCGTGTTGCCGGTCGTCTCGGCATGGCCGGAGCATTGCTCTTTGGTCTGTTTTTGGGTGTGATCCTGCTTGGTGGTGAGTTCTCGATCAATCGTTTCATCGACAGTGTGAACACCGACGATCCGACAACTGGTCGTGCACACTTTTGGGCGGTGACGGTAGACATTATCAAAGCGCATCCGTTTGTCGGCACGGGGCTGGGTGCGTTTGGTGTGATTTACACTCGTTACGATTCACGCAATGGTTTGTACCGGCTCGAACAAGCGCACAATGATTATCTGCAAATACTTTCCGACGCCGGAATCGTTGGTGCGCTCCTCGCGCTGATCTTCGTCGTGCTTCTGTTTTACAAAGCGCTCGTGCGCGCGCGTTCGCGAGATGATTTTAGACGTGGGGTTGCGTTAGCGGCGTTGAGCGGATGTTTTGCCGTACTCGTACACAGCTTTTTCGATTTTACGCTGCACACGACTTCAAATGCGCTGTTGTTTCTGGTGCTGGCCGCGATTGCGACGATGAATGGACGCGTCGAAGACGCCCCACGCCAGCGGCGGCGACGCTCTTCATCCGCAGATTCCACCGATTCTGAAAAACAATCTGTGTAATCTGTGGATACGACTTTGCGTGAAAATTCGGTCGTCTGTATGATTCTGTAAATCCAATGGCCTCGGCAACTAAAGCCAAAACCAAAGACGACACACTTTCGAGGGAAGCATCCTCAGTTCCAGGATTAATTCTCGCGGCCGTCTTACGTCACAACAAACAGGACGCTCTCAATCATCGCACCGACGGTAAGTGGCACAATATCTCGGCCACGACTTTCGTCGAGCGCGTTAAAAACGTGGCGCTCGGTTTGGCTACACTGGGCATCCGCCCGGGAGATCGAGTCGCACTTCTTTCCGAGAATCGTCCCGAGTGGTCCATAGCTGATCTCGCTATTCTGAGTTTGGGTGCGATTAACGTCCCCATCTACACCACCCAGGCCCTCGATCAGATCGATTACATTCTTTCCGACTCCGGCGCGCGAGCGATATTCATTTCCACTCGCCGGCTTTACAAACATGCCTTACCAGTACTCGCAACAAGACATCTCGAACATTTGATCTTTTTCGAACCGGAAGTCGCTGAAGACATCGAACACGGCATTTCATTGGAACGACTGGAACGAAACGGGACCGAGTTGGCTCAACAACGTCCGAGCGCGTTTGAAGCTTATCTGCAGTCTGTCCGACCCGACGACCTGGCCACGATCATCTACACCTCCGGCACCACGGGTGAGCCGAAAGGCGTGATGCTGACGCACAACAACTTCATGTCGAACGTGCAGTCGATCGGGAAAGGCTTACCGATCGTGGCGACTGACACAGCTTTGTCAGTCTTGCCGTTGTCGCACATTTTTGAGCGAGACGGCTTTTACGTGTTCTGTTATTGCGGTGTGTCAGTCTATTACGCGGCGTCGTTTGATCAGGTCGGTGAAAACCTGCGTGAAGTTGCGCCGACGGTGATGACAGCCGTGCCGCGTCTGTTTGAGAAGGTCTATCACCGGATCATCAAGAAGGGGATGTCCGAAAAGGGAGTCAAGAAGTCGATCTTCATGAGTTCGCTCGAGGTTGGTCAAAAATACGGCGAGCTCAAAGACAAGCGAAAGTGGATCCTGCCGCCGTTGGCCCTCAAGCAGAAGCTCGCCAGCAAGCTGGTGTTTTCAAAATGGCGCGCGGGAGTTGGTGGGCGTTTGCGATACTTCGTTTCGGGCGGCGCGCCGCTTTCACCGGCGTTGTCCTATTCCTATCTCGCAGCCGGAATACCGATTCTGCAAGGCTATGGTGCGACGGAGACGTGCATCGTCTCGGCAAACCGGCCCGATAATAATCACGTCGGATCGGTAGGAATTCCTTTTGACGGCATCGAAATAAAGATTGCAGCTGACGGTGAGATCCTTGTCCGTGGTCCAAACGTGATGCGAGGTTACTACGGCCAACCCGAGGCGACCGCGGAAGTGTTGAAGGACGGATGGTTCTACACCGGCGACGTCGGTTACGTCGCGAAAAACGGACATCTCTACATCACCGACCGTAAGAAAGATCTGTTCAAGCTCTCCAACGGAAAGTATGTTGCGCCACAGCTAATCGAAAGTCTCTTGAAGGAGAGCGAGTTTGTCAGTCAGGTGGTTGTTGTCGGCGCGGGCCGAAAGCAGCCGGTGGCATTAATCGTTCCTGACTGGGAGAGTCTCAACCAAGCCCTTTCCGAAGCAGGTGAGAAGGCGCCTAAGGACCACACCGAACTTAGCAAGTTTCCACCCGCAATCAAGATCGTGCAGAAGGATATCTCCAGGCTTACGTCGCAATTGGTTGACTACGAGCGCATTCGTCGAGTGGCCTTACTCCCGAATGAGTTCAGCATCGATGGCGGCGAACTCACCCCCACACTCAAAGTCAAACGCAAAGTCATCGACGAGCGTTACGGCGATTTAATCGAGGAACTTTACTCCTAATCCGTCTTCATCCGTGAAAATCCGTGGCTAAGGATCGACTCAGCCAGGATGCGCAGATTCATAGGGATTTCCGGTGTTTTGTGAGTGCCTGGCACCGATTGATGATGCGCGAGCAACGGCAGTTCAGCGTTGCAAAAGTCGCAGACTTTTAGGTGGTCCGTGACGAGCTTTAGAGCTTTGGCCGAGAGGGTTTTACCGCGAAAAGAGAGTAGCGTCGCCGAGGCTGGGCACGCAGCGGTCTTCAGAAATGGGGTTGTCGTCTTTGAGGCCTTCATTCCATCTTCCCTGAGGTTTCAACGTAACAAAATGCACAATTCCCCCCTCTTTCCAGAGCTTTCCTCAACTTTTTCCTAACAATTTTGCACATTCCCACAAGTGTAAAAAGATGTTGCTCCTTATTTAAACTGATGTTACCATGACGCTCGTCAGTCAGGGCTGAACCGGCTCTCTGACGCATCTCCAGGAGCACCACCGCTATCCCGCGGTAAAAAATCTGGCAAAAAACGAGAACTTCTAACAGCTTGTTATCGGCTGGTACTTTTAGTTTCCATGCCGAAGTAAACGGATGCACCCCCAACCTATCCGGCTTTCCCACCCAAATTCTCAGAGACGAAACTCCCAGGCGCAGTAGGGCCAAACACGGACAATCCTGTGAAATCCATAAGTCAAGATCCTGAAAAGAAAGCGGACCTCGAGCCGGGCGAGAACCGCCCGACGCCCAGAGAGCGTCGCAATGACCGAGGAAAAAATGCGAAATGGGTGGAGAGTCTGCGGGCCTCAGACGTCAATCGTCTCTGGTCCGAACTGCACCGCATAGTTTCGCATCATCCACTCGTCAGAGCTTCGCGCAGTGCCGGCCTGCTGGTTGAGGAGGGCGCGGGCGCCGCTTACACCGACTTAACGCAGGAGTTATTCGTTCAACTGCTCAGCAAAAACCGTTTCGAGCACTATCTCGAAACGGAGATGACTGACTACGAGATTGAGTGCGAGATCAGCCAGATCGAGCTAACGAATCTGCTGACGGCTGAGCTTCGCAAACGCCACCCGGAGAGTTATCGCCTGGCGCGACGCATTTCGACGTTGATTCAGTCGAGCCCGAATTTCCGTCGTTTTGATTCGAGTGGTATTGACGACGAGCCCCATCGCCGTCTCGCAGATCGTGTCTATGGCTTGAGCGAGTGGAAAGACCACAAATCGCGCCGGGGCGCCCATGAAGTCGAACAGCGAGTGCAGATAATTGCCGTGCGGCAGCGAGATACGCGGATGGTGGGTTGTACGGGCGATTCTCAGATTGTAATCAGTAATGCGGATCTTGAAGACTTGATCGTCTCAGTGCTGGACGCGGTTGATTCGCCGGTTGACGTTCGGATGCTCCGTAGCCTCGTGATGTCGCGTTTGCCGGTGATGGACATTTACCTCGTTCCACTCGACGGTGACGACAGTGACAATGAGAACGGAAACAGCTACGAGCCGGTCGATAGACGCGAGAATCCTGAAGAAGGATTGTTGCGCCGCGAGTCTGAGCGGGAAGCAGCGGGTTTTGTCGAGCAGTTTCTGGCGAGCCTGAACGAAGCAGTTCGTGGCAAAGTTAAGCAATACAATCGCATCATCGGTGTGCTTTGGTATTGTTATTTAAGCCCGGATCACGCGACGCAACTGGAAGTTGCGGCGGTATTGGGTGTTTCTGATTCACTGGTTTCGGACTATCGCCGCCGTATCGAGCAGGAGCTCAGGGCGCTTTCGTTTACGGAAGTTGAAGAGGCGAAACAGTTCGAGCTGGCGCTTCGGAAGCGTGTTAAGACATTGATGTTTGAGTTGGAAGAGAAAGAGGTAGCAGTGTAGAACTCTGGTTTCTGGTGGGCGTTTTAATCAGAGAACGCGACTATTTCTGAAGTTGTTGTGCATGTTGCGCACCAACTTCTTTTCTTTTTTGGCGCAAAAAATTGATAAAGCTTCAACAGCTTGGGTTTGTGTTGCCGTCCGCTCATGTGCTTAATTAGTGCGGTTAGTCAGAATTGAATTTACATGTATATCCTCGGCATTTCGGCTTACTACCACGACTCGGCGGCTTGCCTTGTTCAAGACGGTCACATTCTTGCTGCTGCTCAGGAGGAGCGTTTCTCCCGGAAGAAGCATGATCATCGCTTTCCGGCGGCAGCGGTCGAAGCGTGTCTGAAACAAGCGGGTATTCAAGGGGACGACATAGACCTGGTGGCGTTTTACGACAAGCCGCTCTTGAAATTTGAGCGGCTGCTCGAGACGTACCTCGACTATGCTCCGGCAGGAATTCGCTCTTTCATCATGGCGATGCCGCTTTGGCTTCGCGAAAAACTCTGGATTCGTGAGCAGACGGCGAAGAATGCGAACTACAAAGGAAAAGTTCTCTTCACTGAACACCATGAATCGCATGCAGCGTCTGCGTTTTTCCCGTCGCCTTTTGAATCTGCTGCAGTCCTGACCATGGATGGTGTTGGCGAGTGGGCCACGTCGTCGTACGGTTACGGTCGCGGCAATGAGCTCCACCTGTTGAGCGAGTTGCACTTCCCGCACAGTCTCGGTCTGCTCTATTCCGCATTCACGTATTACACGGGCTTCAAGGTCAATTCAGGCGAGTACAAAGTCATGGGACTCGCTCCTTACGGCGAGCCGAAATACGTGCAAAAGATCCTCGATGAGCTCGTCGATTTGAAAGACGATGGTTCGTTGCGCCTGAACATGAAGTATTTCAGTTTTGCCAACGGCCTGACCATGACGAACGCTGCTTTTGACAAGCTCTTCGGTGCGCCACCACGAAAACCTGAAAGCCAGTTGGCGCAACGCGAGATGGACCTTGCACGTTCGATTCAGGACGTGACGGAGCTCTCGATGCTGCGCATGGCTCAGCACGTTCACCGTGAAACAGGTGAGCGCAATTTGTGTCTGGCGGGTGGCGTGGCACTCAATTGTGTCGGCAATGGAAAAATTCTGCGCGAAGGTCCATTCGAGAATGTCTGGATCCAACCCGCGGCGGGTGATGCGGGCGGATCTCTCGGCGCTGCTTTGTCTGCGTGGTACCAGTACGTCGGTGGCGAACGAAACCTCGCCAGTATGTGCGGCGGTCACAGCGACGGGATGAAGGGAGCGTATCTTGGTCCTTCCTTCTCGAATGACGACATCAAGGAGTTCCTCGATTCGGCGGGAGCAAACTATCGACGCGTCGAGCGACATGAACTCGCCGAACACGTTGCGAGGATACTGGCTGACGAATGTATCGTTGGTTGGCTGCAGGGAAGAATGGAGTTTGGACCACGCGCTTTGGGTGGCCGCAGCATCTTAGGTGATCCGCGTTCGCCCAAGATGCAGTCGCAGATGAATCTGAAGATCAAGTACCGCGAATCGTTTCGTCCCTTTGCGCCTTCAGTGCTGCGAGAACGAGTGTCGGACTTCTTTGAGATGGATTGTGATTCGCCGTACATGTTGCTGGTCGCGCCCGTCCAACCACATCTGCGCCGGAACATGACAGATGACGAGGAAAGCTTGTTTGGAATCGATAAGTTGAATGTTGTCCGTTCAACGATTCCGGCGGTCACACACGTCGACTACTCGGCTCGCGTGCAAACAGTAAGGCGAGAAGATAATCCAATCTACTACGACACCATCCGGGCCTTCGAACGTCTGACGAAGTGTCCCATTGTAGTTAATACCTCGTTCAACGTCAGAGGCGAACCGATCGTCTGCACACCTGAGGAAGCTTACACTTGTTTTATGCGCACCGAGATGGACTGCCTCGTAATGGAAGACTACGTGTTGATGAAGGAAGACCAGGGCAAGGAAAACTTCGTTGACGATGTGGCGTGGCAGGAGGAGTTTCAGCTTGATTGAACCGAAGCTCGAGAAAAGCCGCGTCAAGAGCAAACAGCGGAGTCCAGTCGTGAGCGATTCCCAGGCGCGCAAGACGGCGTTAATCGTTGCGCTCGTGCTGGCCTTAATCGCAGTTTGGAATATTTACCGCGGTCGTTTCACGGTGGTCGCGGTTCTCGGCGGCGTGGCCGTGTTGCTTACGCTGATCGGATTGTTCGTGCCCGTAGCCGCGCGAAGCTTTCACCGTTTCTGGATGGGATTAGCGGGAGTGTTGGGCTACGTCAACAGCCGGATCCTGCTTACGATTCTCTACTACGGATTGCTCACGCCCTATGGGGTGGTCTCGCGTCTGGTTGGTCGCGATCCCCTGGACCGTCGCGGTCCCAGCCGCGATACGTACTGGGTGAAAAGAGAAACAACGCGCCAGACACCGCAGCAATTCGAGCGCCTTTTCTAAAGATACATATGTCACTTGGACACGGTCAGTACCGTAACGCGGTAGCGTCGGGTAAATGCGATACTCCTCGATCATTGAGGCACAGCGTTTACCCGACGCTAC